>NZ_WMLF01000402.1 GCF_014156695.1 Streptomyces durbertensis
GGGTGACGGTGCCCTCGGTGACGCTCTCGCCGAGCGCCGGCAGGGTGACGTCGGTGCCCTCGGCCGCGCCCTGCTGGGCGGGGGCCTCCTGGGCCGGCGCCTCCTGGGCGGGGGCCTCCTGTGCGGGCGCGGGGGCCTGCTCGGCCTGCTGCTGCGCCGGCTCGGCGGCCGGGGCGGACTCGGCCGCCGGGGCGCCCGAACCGTCGTCGATCACGGCCAGCTCGGCGCCGACCTCGATGGTCTCGTCCTCGGCGACCTTGATGGACGCCAGCACGCCGGAGGCCGGGGCCGGGATCTCGGTGTCGACCTTGTCGGTCGAGACCTCGAGCAACGGCTCGTCGGCCTCGACGTGTTCACCCTCGGCCTTCAGCCAGCGGGTGACGGTGCCCTCGGTGACGCTCTCGCCGAGCGCCGGCAGGGTTACGGAAACCGCCATGGTTTCGGTTGCTCCTTAACGAATGTGCGGATGGTGTCGCGCCCGACGTACGTCAGTCGTGAGAGTGCAGCGGCTTCCCGGCCAGCGCCAGGTGGGCCTCGCCGAGGGCCTCGTTCTGGGTCGGGTGGGCGTGCAGGAGCTGGGCGACCTCGGCAGGCAGGGCCTCCCAGTTGTAGATGAGCTGGGCCTCGCCGACCTGCTCACCCATCCGGTCGCCGACCATGTGGACGCCGACGACCGCGCCGTCCCTGACCTGGACGAGCTTGATCTCGCCCGCGGTCTTGAGGATCTTGCTCTTGCCGTTTCCGGCGAGGTTGTACTTGAGCGTCACGACCTTGTCGGCGCCGTACACCTCCTTCGCCTTGGCCTCGGTGATACCGACGGAGGCGACCTCCGGGTTGCAGTAGGTGACCCGCGGCACGCCGTCGTAGTCGATCGGCACCGGGTTGAGGCCGGCCAGCCGCTCCGCCACCAGGATGCCCTCGGCGAAGCCGACGTGCGCCAGCTGGAGGGTGGGGATGAGGTCGCCGACGGCGGAGATGGTCGGCACGTTCGTCCGGCAGTACTCGTCGGCGAGGACGAAGCCGCGGTCCATCGCGACCCCGGCCTCCTCGTAGCCCAGACCCTGCGAGACCGGGCCGCGGCCGATGGCGACCAGCAGCACCTCGGCCTCGAACTCCTTGCCGTTGGCCAGGGAGACCTTGACGCCGTTCTCGGTGTACTCCGCCTTCTCGAAGAAGGAACCCAGCGAGAACTTGATGCCGCGCTTGCGGAAGGCGCGCTCCAGCAGCTTGGAGCTGTTCTCGTCCTCGGCCGGCACCAGGTGGGGCAGGCCCTCGACGATGGTGACCTCGGAGCCGAAGGACTTCCACGCCGAGGCGAACTCGACGCCGATCACACCGCCGCCGAGGATGATCGCGGACTGCGGCACCCGGTCCATGACCAGGGCGTGGTCCGAGGAGATGATCCGGTTGCCGTCGATCTCCAGGCCGGGCAGGGAGCGCGGCACCGAACCGGTGGCCAGCAGCACGTGGCGGCCCTCGTAGCGCTGGCCGTTCACGTCCACCGAGGTCGGGGAGGACAGCCGGCCCTCGCCCTCCACGTAGGTGATCTTGCGGGAGGCGATCAGGCCCTGGAGGCCCTTGTACAGGCCGGCGACGACGCCGTCCTTGTACTTGTGCACGCCCGCCATGTCGATGCCCTCGAAGGTGGCCTTCACGCCGAACTCGGCGCTCTCCCGCGCCTGGTCGGCGATCTCACCGGCGTGCAGCAGGGCCTTGGTGGGAATGCATCCCTGGTGCAGACAGGTGCCGCCCACCTTGTTCTTCTCGATCAGGGCGACGTCCAGCCCCAGCTGAGAAGCGCGCAGGGCAGCGGCATAACCGCCGCTACCGCCGCCGAGGATCACTAGGTCGAAAACGGTGCTGGCGTCGTTCGCCACGTCACGTCCTCCATGCATGGGTGCGCCGGAGCCGGTCGACTGTGACCGGGCGGCTGTATGTGCGGCCGCTTCTTGCTCGGCCCTTGGTTGAGCGGGCCCCTGTCCTGCCGGTACAACATCTTCGCATCTGTCGGCGCCGGACGGGACGGCGGGCCGGGCTCCGGGACCGAACCGGGACACCGCACGGGTGCGGGTCGGGGGAGAGGACGGCTGGTCACGCCCCCTGCCGGCACGGCGGGTGCCGTGCGATGAGCGTACCGAGCCGGGATCGCTGGAAGCGAACACGCGCGCGGGGAGGGCCCGCCTCGGCGGTTCGGCGGCTCAGCGGCTCGGTGGTTCAGTGCGCCCCGCGGTTGTCGCCGTGGCGGGAGGGATGGGTGCCCCGGTAGGCGAGCACGCCCCACACCACCAGCAGCACCGCCCCGGTGATCACCGCCGGGGCGTAGCCGGGCAGACCGGGGATCATGCTCGTCACGAGGACGACCACCACGCCCACGACCACCAGGGTGAACAGGTCCATGCCCAGCGGCCGGGTGCGGCGGTGACCGTCGTGCGTGGTGGGCATCGCGGCCCCCTCTCTCACCCAGCGGGAGAGAACCAGTGTCCCCCCGGAGCGCCCCGGGCGCCACGGCGGGGCGGGGCTCAGCCCAGCTCGCCGTCGGCGGTGCGCTCGGCCAGCCGCACCAGGGTGCGCACGGCGACGCCGGTGCCGCCCTTGGGGGTGTAGCCGAACGGCCCCGACTCGTTGAACGCCGGGCCGGCGATGTCCAGGTGCGCCCACGGCGTGCCCTCGGGCACGAACTCCTGCAGGAACAGACCGGCCGACAGACCGCCGCCGGGGCGGGCGCCCACGTTGGTCATGTCCGCCACCGGGGACTCCATGCCCTTGCGCAGCTCGGTGGGCATCGGCATCGGCCAGGACTGCTCGCCGACCTCCTCGGCCGTCTCGTGCACCTCGGCGCGGAACGCGTCGTCGTTGGCCATGATGCCGAAGGTGCGGTCACCCAGCGCCAGCACCATCGCGCCGGTGAGGGTGGCGACGTCGACGAGGGCGTCGGGGGACTCCTCGCCCGCCCGGGTCAGCGCGTCCGCCATGACCAGCCGGCCCTCCGCGTCGGTGTTCAGCACCTCGACGGTCTTGCCGCTGTACATGGTGAGCACGTCGCCGGGGCGGATGGCCGAACCGGACGGCATGTTCTCGGCGAGCGCCAGCCAGCCCGTCACGTTCACCCGCAGGCCGAGCCGGGCGGCGGCGACCACGGCGGCGAACACCGCTGCGGCGCCGCTCATGTCGCACTTCATCGTCTCGTTGTGACCGGCCGGCTTGAGCGAGATGCCGCCCGAGTCGTAGGTGATGCCCTTGCCGATCAGCGCGATCGTCTTCTCCGCCTTGGGGTGCGTGTGGGCGATCCGCACCAGCCGCGGCGGGTTCTCCGAGCCCTGGCCGACGCCGATGATGCCGCCGTAGCCGCCCTTGGCGAGCGCCTTCTCGTCCAGCACCTCGAACTTCAGGCCGTGTTCCTTGGCGGCGGCACGGGCCTGGTCGGCGAACTCGACCGGGTGCAGGTCGTTCGGCGGGGTGTTGATCAGGTCGCGGGCGCGGGCGACCTCGGTGGCGAGCACCTCGGCGCGCGCGGCGACGGCCTTGTGGGCCTTGTCGCGCGGCTTCGCGCCGAGCACGGCCACCTCGGCCAGCGGACGCCGACGCTCGTCGTCCTTGCCGTCCTTACCGGTCTTCGCCTTGCCGGCGGCCTTCGCCGAGCCCTTGGCGCCGTCGGAGCGGCCGTCGCCGCGGTAGGCGTCGAAGGCGTAGGCGCCCAGCAGCGCGCCCTCGCAGACGGCGGCCAGAGCCTCGGCGTCGCCCTCGACCGGCAGCGCGAACGCGGCCTTCCTGCTGCCGGTCAGCGCGCGGGCGGCGGCGCCCGCCGCGCGGCGCAGCGTCTCCGTGCCGTACGTCTCGTCCTTGTCCGGGCTCTGGCCCAGACCCACCGCGAGCACCAGCGGGGCCTTCATCCCGTCGGCCGAGGGCACCTTGGTGACCTCACCCTCGCGGCCGGTCGCCCCGAGCGTCTCCAGGACGGCGGCCAGCCGGCCGCCGAAGGACTCGTTCACAGCCTCGGCCCCGGCGGCGAGCAGCGGGCTCGTGGCCCCGTCCGCCCCCTGGGCGACGCCGACGACGACGGCGTCCGCGCGCAACGTCGCGGCGGACGAAGTACTGAGGGTCAGTGCAGTCACGGTTTCTGCGATCCTGTTCGTTGGTGGGTGGTGGTGGGGCGAGCCTACGCCCCGACTCCTGGTCGTCGGGCCGTGAGGGCGCGAAGCCCGCGCCCGCCGGAGGCGGACCGCGACGCCGCGCGCAGCCCCCAGCGTGCGCTCAACCGAACGTCAGGATCAACAGCGCGGCGGTACCCGCTACTTCACACACCGCGCCGAACACATCCCCCGTCACCCCGCCCAGCCGCCGCAGGCAGTGCCGCAACAGGCCCTGCGCGCAGGCCAGTCCGGCGACGACGGCGGCCGCCGCGAGCAGCGCGGCCCCGCCGCCGAACAGCGGCCACGCCGCCAGACCGGAGACCAGTGCCACCGCCGCCGCCGCGCCCCACGCGGCGGCCCGGGGCACCGCCTCGGCGACCACCGCGCCGAGACCCTCGGCCCGGGCCGCCGGCACTCCGTGCCGCGCGGTCAGCGTGAGCGCGGTCCGCGCGGTCACCGCGGCGAGCGCCGCCGCGAACGTGCCGCGCGCCCAGGACTCCGCGTACAGCTCCGCCAGCGCGGCCACCTGCGCGAGCAGCACCAGGACAACAGTCAGCACGCCGAACGGGCCGATGTCCGAACGCTTCATCACCGCGAGCGCGCCCTCCGCGGGCCGGCCGCTGCCCAGACCGTCGGCGACGTCGGCGAGCCCGTCCAGGTGCAGCGCCCTGGACAGCACCGCCCACGCCGCCACCGTCGCCACGCCGGCCAGCGTCGCGCCGGAACCGAGCAGCAGCAGGACGCCGCCGACCGCCGCGCCGAACAGTCCGAGCACCAGGCCGACCGCCGGCGCCCAGCACATGCCGCCGCGGGCGGCCCGCCGGTCCCAGCGGCGCACGGTGACGGGCAGCACGGTGAGCGTGCCGAAGG
>NZ_WMLF01000403.1 GCF_014156695.1 Streptomyces durbertensis
GACGACGGGGACGCCGGCGGCGAGGAGTTCCAGCACGGCGGTGTCGTCGGCTTCGGGGTCGATGACCAGCAGTCCGTCGACGCGGGAGGCGAGCGGTTCGTTCGTGTGGGCGGCGGGGGCGAGGAGGACGACGTCCAGGTTCTCCTCCTGGGCGCGGGCGACGGCGCCGAAGGCGAGCTTCATGTAGTAGTCGAGCCGCGTCGCGGTCTGCGGGAGGTGGAGGCCGATGGCGCCGGTCCGGGCGCGGCGGAGGCGTCGGGCGGCGCTGTTGGGCCGGTAGCCGAGTTGTTCGGCTGCCGCGCGGACGCGGAGCCGGGTGGCCTCGGCGACCCGGCCTGACCCCTGGAGTGCGTCGGAGGCGGTGCTCTTGGAGACCCCGGCGGCGCGGGCGACGTCGACGATGGTGGCGGGGCGGGAGTTCACGGGTCGAAGTCTAGGCGCCGGACACCACCCCTTGCCGGAACGTTCCGGCAAGGCTTACATTCGATCCTGCCGGAACGTTCCGGCACACGCCGCGTGGCGGCGTTGTCCGTCTCTCCACGAGGTCAGGAGTCCCCATGCGCGTGATCACCGCGTTCAACCCGCCGGCGTCCCCGACGCGCACCCGTCCCGCCGAGCGGTCCCCGCTGCGGGTCGCCGCCGTACAGCAGCGGTGGCACCGCGACCCGGCCGAGCACCGGGCCGCCCTGCGGGAGGGCATCCGGCTCGCCGCCGCCGAGGGCGCGCGCGTGGTGTGCCTGCAGGAGCTGACGCTCTCGCCGTACTTCGCCGTCGTCCGCAAGGCCGACCACCCGGAGCCGGCCGAGCCCGAGGAACTGCTGACCGGGCCGACCTTCACCTTCGCCGCCGAGGCCGCCCGCGCGTACGGGGTGTACGTGCACGCCTCCCTCTACGAGCGGGCCCCCGCCCCCGACGGCACCGACGACGGCCTCGGCTACAACACGGCGATCCTCGTCGCCCCCGACGGCACCCTCGCCCAGCGCACCCGCAAGACCCACATCCCCGTCTCCGAGGGCTACTACGAGGACCACTGGTTCCGGGCCGGCCCGGCCGGCGACGACGCGTTCCCGGTGGTCCGCGTGGACGAGGCGAACCTCGGGCTTCCCACCTGCTGGGACCAGTGGTTCCCCGAGCTGGCCCGGGCGTACTCGCTCGCCGGCGCGGACGTGCTCGTCTACCCGACCGCGATCGGCTCCGAGCCCGGACACCCCGGCTTCGACACCCAGCCGATCTGGCAGAAGGTGATCACCGGCAACGCCGTCGCCAACGCCACCTTCATGGTCGTACCGAACCGCATCGGGGCGGAGAACGGGCTGACGTTCTACGGCAGTTCGTTCATCGTCGACCCGTACGGCCGTGTCCTCGCCCAGGCGCCGCGCGACGAACCCGCCGTGCTCGTCGCGGACCTCGACCTGGACGCGCGACGCGACTGGCTGGAACTCTTCCCCTTCCTCGCCACCCGCCGCCCCGACGCCTACGCCCCGCTCACCGCCACGGGCTGACCGGGCTGACCCTCCCGTCGTGGCCCCTCCGCCGGGCGCGGCACCTCGCGCGAGGGCCGTGCCCGGCCGGTCGGCAGGTTCGATCACGGGCGGCGGTCGGCCTCACCGGCCGCGACGCCCGTCCTCCCCGCCGGTGGCAGGGAACGCTCCGGGAGGAAGGGCGAGCGAACGGCCGGCAGTGGCCTGCCCACCCACTACCCACGCGCTGCCTAGCGTGACTCGGCGACCGCGACCACGCCTCGTGTAGCCGTTCCGTCCACCCGGGTCCACGCTGCGACGACGACGCCCGAGAGCTCCCCGCCGTCCTCCATCGAACGCAGCACTCGCCTGACCCGGACCTCGAACCCGTCATCCGGACAAGCTCCGTGCACGGTGACGCTCGGGTCCGGGGTGTCGCTCTCGTTCTGGTGCTGCGGTGTCGCCTCGCCGCGCAGGAGAGCCCGAAGCCGGGTCATCACCACGGGGTCGTGGGTACCGTCGTAGATCCAACGCGTGCCGAGCACCCCGTGCTCGGAGGTGCCGATCAACGCCTCAGCCGGGGCGTCCTCCAAGGGCTCGCCCCGGTAGCCCAGCGGGACCAGGTACGCCGCCGTCTCCCGCGCGGAGGCGTCCGCGACGATCATGACCTCGATCCCCACCTCACCCGCCGGATCGTCCAGACGGAACCCTCCGGCCACCGCGAGTTCCGGCGCCCTGGCACCCTCGTACCAGCTCTGCTTCGGCAACCAGCCGGCGAGCAGCTCCAACTTGGTCGGACTCATCGTGGTGCGGTGGACAGTGGCCACGCCAGCTCCCTCATGCTTCGGTACGGGCCCGTCCCGCGACGGGACTTGACCGAACCTACCCGAAGCCCCGTCACGATCCCGCGCGCGGCGAACAGAGGCCGCGTCCCACCCAGTTGTCCGTTGCCCGTTGCCGCCGAGACGCCCGGGAACCACTTCTGACGTCGGAGCGCCGGCGGCGGTACACGTCACCAAGGTGCTCGGCACCTGCTACGAAGATCACCGGATGCCGCCTCGACAGACCTTCGAGGGGTCGACGGCGCGTCCGCCGTTGCCCCGGCGGAGCTGCCGGACCTACGATCAAAAATGTGACTGCCGGGTCGGCCATGGGCCACGCACGAGTAGGGCACCCGGCCTCGGCGCGAGCGCGAGGCGGGCCAGAGCCCCGCCCCCTCTCCGTTTGTTCTCAACCGCCGCCGCACGCGACGGCTTTCTGCCAGCCGACAGGCTCATCGAGAAACCGGAGTCACACGACACTCATGCCGCACGACGACCAGCAGCACGCCGCCGACGAACAAGCGGCCGGATCCGTCCAGTTGAACCACACCGTCGTCTACGCCACGGACCGGCAGCGGTCGGCGCAGTTCCTCGCCACTGTCCTGGGGCTGGAGGTCGGCGCGCCCTTCGGTCCGTTCCTCCCCCTCGACCTGGGCAACGGCGTGACGCTCGACTACTACGAACTGCGCGACGAACCAGTCCAGTCACAGCACTACGCGTTCCTCGTCCCCGAGGCGCGGTTCGACGCCATGATCGCGCGGCTGGAGGCGGCCGGCGTCACCTACTACGCCGACCCGAGCCACACCGAACCCGGCCGGACCAACAACCTCTTCGGCGGTCGCGGCGCCTACTTCGACGACCCGGACGGCCACAACATGGAGATCATGACCCGGCCCTACGCCCGTCCCTGAGGGCGGCTCCACGAGGGTCCCGCCACGCGCCGGCGGGGCCCTCGCCCTTCTGTCACGCCCCCGACATGGAAACCGGAAACGAGGTCCCATGACGTCTCTCACCGCCGACGACCGACTGCACAGCCACGCGGAACTGGCCGCGTTCGTCCGCGCTCTCCACCAGGAGCACCTCCGGCAGGGCCACGAGTGGGAGAACAGGACGCTCGACCACTTCCTCGAAGCCCTCGCCGCGTGGATCGAGGACTCCCCCGGCTGGTACCGCAACGCCGGTCAGGAACTTCCCGAGGCCGGCGACTGGACCTTCCTTGCCAGAGCCCTGAGCGCCGCCGCCCACTACGAGTGAAGCCGCCTCAGCTTTCGGCACGGGCCCTCGCGTGGCGCTCCTCCGGTGGCAGGTCCGCGTGGCGGGCCGCGGCGGGGTCGGGGACGGTTCGACGCAACAGGACGGTCAGTTCCTGTGCCGACCGGCCGGCCATCCGCTCCCTGACGCCGTCCCCGGAGCGCTTCGGGCGCGCCTCCACAGTGGTGCCTTCGAGTTCGCCGTTGCCGATGACACCACCGTCATAGGGCAACGAGGCTCCACTGCCCAGAGTCGACCAGGTACCGTCGCCGAGTCGCGCGACGGCGACGATGTAGGTGTGGCCGATCTCCAGACGGGACGTGCCCCGGACCGCGAACTCCCGCCGCTCACCGCCCCTGGACACCCAGCCGGCGACGTCCAACGTCAGTGACCGCGGCACGGCGGGCGCTCCGGACCGACTCCACAGAACCTCGCCCACAGTCATGACGGCTCGGCGTCCGACGTACCCCTCGCCTGCCGTGCGCTCCTCCGCGGACGCCGGGACCTCCTGCTCGGAGGTGGGCCGGACGACCACAACCTGGTCGGCGTAGCTGACCCAGTCCGTGCTCGTGACCGACGGCAGCAGGTCATCCGCCTGCGGAGCCACCGTCGCCGTCGGCGCCACACCGTTCCTCTCGCCGATGCCCGTCGGCCGGACGACCATGACGGCCGCCACCGTCGCGGCTGCGGTCGCCACCAGTGCGGCAGCCACCCAGATCCTCTTCCTCCGCCTCCCGACCCATGCCGTTCCCGCTGTTTCCGTCTCGGCCGACGCCCGCGCCGCGACGGCCACTTCAGCGAGCGTCCGGTCCGGCACCTGGTCCACCCCGCCCGCCGGATCGCTCCCCGAGAGCAACCGCCTTGTTCGCTCCACGTCCCGACCCATCGCCGTCCACCTCACCCTTCCTGTGCTCGCCGCCCTCGCCGCGTCCGGCGAAGTCCTCGCCGCCGCAGTTGTCCTCGCCCAGCAGGGCCTCCAGGCGTTTGCGCGCCCGATGCAGCCGGACGGAGAACGTCGCGGTCCCGCAACCGACCACCCGCGCCGCCTGCCGTGCGCTCAGCCCGTCCCAGGCGACCAATACCAGCGCCTCTCTGTCCGTCTCGGAAAGGCGGTCCATCGCGTCCGCGGCGGCGAGCCGCCCCACGGCGCTCTCCTCGGCGGCCGTACCGGGACGACCGTCGGCGTTCAGTTGGATCAACTCGCTCAGCCGGTACGCCCGTCCAGCCGACCGCACCGCGTTCGACACGACCAGCCGCGCGATGCCGTACAGCCAGGGCAGGGCCTCGCCACGCAGGTCGTGCCGCCTGCGCCAGGCCGTCAGGTACACCTCCGACAGCGCGTCCTCGGCCTCTCCGGCCGGGAGTCTGCGACGCAGATACCGCAGCACCGCCAGGGAGGTCTCCTGATAGACCTCCTCAAAGGCCTGCCAGTCGTCCAGCCGCCCACCCACGCCC
>NZ_WMLF01000404.1 GCF_014156695.1 Streptomyces durbertensis
GGTGGTCATCTTTTTTGTTTTTTTGACGTGCTTCCATCTGTTGCTTTTTTGTTTTTTTTTTCTGAGGTCTCGTGGGCTCGGGGCCGGGCGCGGCGTTGGGGTCTGACACGGCGTCGGAGTCTGGCGCGGGGTCGGGCGTGGCGTCGGCGTCGGGCGCGGGCGCGGGGTCCGGGTCGAGCAGCCAGCGGGCGACGCGGTCCAGGAGCGTCTTGGCGGTCGGGCTGCCGGGCATGAGGGTCAGCAGCTGGAAGCCGTGGATCAGCGACTCGTAGGCGTCCACCCGGGTCCGGACGCCGGCGGCGTCGGCGGCCTCCGCGAAGCGCACACTGTCGTCGAGCAGCGCCTCGCCGGTGCCGACGGCGAAGAGCAGCGGCGGCAGCCCGCTCGGGTCGCCGTGCAGCGGGGACTGCGGGGCGGCGTCGGGGCGGGCGCCGCCGAGGTAGTGCGCGACGAGTTCGGTGAGCCAGGTGCGGTCCACCCCCGGGTCGTGCAACCCGCCGTTGACATCGACGGAGGTGCCGCTCACGGTCAGGTCGGTGACCGGTGAGAGCAGCACGGCGCTCGCCGGCGGCTCGGTGCCCTCGTCGCGGAGGACCTGGAGGGCCGAGAGGACCAGCGCGCCGCCGGCGGACTCGCCGAGCAGGGAGATCCGCCCGGCGGGCACGCCCCGGTCGAGCAGCCACCGGTAGGCGGCGAGCGTGTCGTCGAGCGCCGCCGGGTAGGGGTGCTCGGGCGCGAGCCGGTAGTGCAGGACAAAGACCGGGCGGCCGGTGGAGCGGGAGATCCGGTGCGCGAAGAGCCTGGCCAGCTCCGGCTCGCGGAGGGTGAAGCCGCCGCCGTGCACGTAGAGCACCACACCGTTGTCGGCGGCCCCCGGCCCGCCGGCGCTGACCCAGTCGCCCGCCACGCCTTCGCCGGGCGGCAGCACCGGGTCGAGGCGGGCGTCGTGGGGCAGCCCGCGCGGCTGGTCGGCGAGCTGCTCGAAGAGCGTGCTGATCGTGTCGACGGCGCTCGCGGGGTCGGGTTCGGCGGTGAGACGCACAAGATCCATACCCGTGGGTCTACCCAGTCCCCCGGGCGGCGGCAAACGGGTTCCGCGACGCGCCCCGGCGGATTTGTGCGGCACCGCGTCGTCATGTCGCCCGGGCGGCAGGTGTCCCAGGCTCCATCATGCGGAAAGCACAACATGCGGAGAGCACCGCGTGGGAAACCACGGCATGCGGAGAGCACCGCGTGCGCGGAACCGCTGCGGGAAGCAGAACAGGCGACGACACGGCGGCGGCGCCCGCCGGGCGGACCGGCGGCGCACCGACGGAAGGGGAACAAGTCCATGACCTACCCGACTCCCGTGAACGACGACCAGCACCGCCCGCCGGACGGTTCGAGGGAGTGGTGGCGGCAGGCCGTCGTCTACCAGGTCTATCCGCGCAGTTTCGCCGACGGCGACGGGGACGGCATCGGTGATCTGCCCGGGCTGATCTCCCGGCTGCCGCACCTGGCCGCGCTCGGCGTGGACGCCCTGTGGCTCAGCCCGTTCTACCCGTCGGAGCTCGCCGACGGCGGCTACGACGTCGCCGACTACCGGGACGTCGACCCCCGTCTGGGCACCCTGGCCGACTTCGACACGCTCGTCGCCGCCGCGCACCGGTCGGGCATCAGGGTGATGGTCGACATCGTCCCCAACCACTCCTCGCGCCTGCACCCGTGGTTCCAGGAGGCGTTGGCCGCCGGGCGCGGCTCGCGGGAGCGGGAGCGGTACGTGTTCCGGGAGGGCCGCGGCCCGAACGGCGACGAGCCGCCCACCGACTGGCTGTCCTGCTTCGGCGGACCGGCGTGGACGAGGGTGGCGGACGGTTCCTGGTACCTGCACCTGTTCGCCTCCGAGCAGCCGGACTTCAACTGGGACAACCCGGAGGTCCGGCAGGACTTCCTGCGCACCCTGCGGTTCTGGTGCGACCGGGGCGTCGACGGCTTCCGCGTCGACGTCGCCCACGGCCTGGCGAAGGACCTCACCGAACCGCTGCGCGACGTCGGCGCCGTGGAGCGCTACACCGCCGAGACCCTGCCGACCGACGGCAGCCACCCGTTCTGGGACCGGGACGAGGTGCACGACATCTTCCGCGAGTGGCGGCGGGTCTTCGACGCGTACGCCCCGCCCCGGATCGCCGTCGCCGAGGCGTGGGTGCGCAACTCCCGCCGCTCCCTGTACGCCTCCCGGGAGGGCCTGGGCCAGGCGTTCAACTTCGACTTCCTCGACTCCCCGCTGGACGCCGCCGCGCTGCGCTCCTCCATCGACACCGCGCTGCGCGGCGCGCGGGCCGCCGGCACCACCGCCACCTGGGTGCTGTCCAACCACGACGTGATCCGGCACGCCTCCCGGTACGCGATCCCGCCGGGCACCGACCGGGAGACCTGGCTGCTCTCCGGCGGCCGGGAACCGGAGCTGGACCGGGCCGAGGGGGTGCAAAAGGCGCTCGCCGCGACGCTGCTCATGCTCGCTCTGCCCGGCTCGGCCTACCTCTACCAGGGGGAGGAGCTGGGCCTCCCGGAGGTCGCCGACCTCGCCGAGGAGGACCTGCGGGACCCGGTGTGGACGCGCAGCGGCGGCCGGGTGAAGGGCAGGGACGGCTGCCGGGTGCCGCTGCCCTGGACGCGCGACGGCTCCTCGTACGGCTTCGGCCCGAACGGCTCGTGGCTGCCGCAGCCGAAAGGCTGGGGCGCGCTGTCGGTCGAGGCGCAGGAAGGGCGCCCGGACTCGCCGCTGGAGCTGTACCGGGCGGCGCTGCGGCTGCGCCGCGAGCTGGTCGGCGACGAGTCGCTGACCTGGGCCGACGACGGCGCGGAACCGCCCGGCCTGCTGCACTTCCGGCGCTCCGGCGGCTGGCACTGCGTCAGCAACCTCTCCGACGCGCCGGCGCCGCTACCGGCCGGCGAACTGCTGCTGGCCTCCACCCACAGCGGCCCGCACGTCCTGCCGCCGTGGACGACGGCGTGGCTGCTGCGGGAGGAGTGACAACGGCCGGGGCCCGTCCGGGGCGGACGGCGGACACCGCCCGCCCCGGGCCACCGCGTACGCGTCAGATCAGCGCGTTCTTGTAGAAGAGGTTGCTGCGGCGGTCCCCGGCGGAGCCGGAGGCGAAGCCCAGGAACAGACGCGGCTCGCCGGCCGCCGTGCGGTAGACCGCCAGGCCCTCCGGCTCCCGGAACGTCAGCGTCGAGCCGGCCTTCGTGAACGTCGGCCCCTGCACGATCCTCCCCGAGTTGAGGTCGACCGTGCTGAGGTAGGTGTTGCCCGGGCTCGGGTTGTCGGCCGAGTAGGCGTTGCCGACCATGAAGTAGGCGTACGGCCCGTAGACCGTGTAACCCTGCATGGTGCCCGGGATGGACGGCTGCCGCAGCTGCGCCAGCGGCGAGCCGAAGTTTCCCGACTGCGCCGCCGCCATGGTGTACAGCGCCAGGTGCTTGGCGCCGTCCTTGTGGTAGCGAACGAGCAGCCGGTTGTTGACCGGGTCGATCGCGCAGGTGTGCTCGGTGGCGCCGGACACCGGCGTGTACTTCGTCAGCGCCGAGGACGACGCGGAGAGGGTCGTCCCGCTGGACCACCTGAAGCGGGCCAGCCGCTTCCCGTAGCCGTTGGCGTTCGCCTCGACCTCGGTCCACAGGTAGGTGTCCCCGCCGACGCCCTGCGCGGCGAACGAGACGCCGTGGCCGAAGCCGTTGAGGTGCATCCAACCCAACCGGTTCCCGGAGAAGTCCAGTCGGGTGATGCAGAGGTTGCCCAGCTTTCCGTCCTGCCCGCCACGCAACTGCGCGACGAACAGCCGCCGGTTGACGTTGTCGAAGCTGAACGACTGCTGCACGGTGACGTCGTGCAGCTGCTTGTGCCGGAACAGGTCGTAGCTCGGCTTGGTCAGGTCGAAGCGCTTGCCGGACGGCACCGCCGCGCTCGCCGGCGACACACCGGCCGCCAGGCCAAGCGCCGCCAACGCCGCGCCGCCGCCGAGCCGCAGCGCACCGCGCCTCGACCAGCCCCCGGCCGCCGCCCGACCGGACATCAACTCTTCCGTCATGGGTCCGTCCCCCTGTCGCGGCCGCACCCCGTCGGCGTCGGCCTGCTCGAACACGCCAACGCCGAACGACACCGGAACGTGCCCGGCGCCGCGCGGGGGCCAGGGCGTCGCCGCCGGCCCGTACCGACGACTACCCGGAATCCACACATCCGCCCCCGCCAACACCTCACTCCGACCGACGATCGGCATGCCGGAAATGGCCGACGCCGTCTGACGTATACCCACTTCCCGACCCCGTCCGCAGCCGCTCCCGGGAAGTGTTACCCCTTCTCGCGGAGAACTCGTCAAGATTTGCCGAAGATGTGGAAACCGCCCGCAACCCTCCCGCCACCTGCGGATACAGGTCATCACCGCCGCGAGTAGCCGCCCGGCGGGCGTACGTGGTTTCATCTGGCGCACCGCGACAGCCGCACCACGGCGCGCCCGTATCGCGCCACCCGGCTGACGATTCTCCGGAATTCGACCGGACGGGCAGGAGGGCGGTTCGCCCTTTCCATGAGCCGCCCTTCCACAGTGAAATCCTCGAAACAACAGCGAAGGGAACACGCCCCATGCGTAACGACCTCGAGACCCGTGAGATGAACGACGCCGAACTGGACGCCGTCGCCGGCGGTGTCGTCAGCGTCTCCGGCGGTCTCGCCGGCGCCGTGCAGAGCGACGTGTCGCACCTCGTCCACGGCTCCGCCACCGGCCAGGCCGCCCAGGGCCTGGTCGACGCCGCCCCCGGCCTGGCCTCCGGCATCACCGGCGTGCACGTCGACACGGCCGCCGTCACCGGCAAGCTGGGTCTGTGATCTGACGCCGGAGGGCCGCACGGCGGCCCTCCCCGTGAACCCCGGAAGCTCCCCAATTCCGGGGTTCACACCGGTGTACCCACGACG
>NZ_WMLF01000405.1 GCF_014156695.1 Streptomyces durbertensis
CTCCAGGCGCAGGGCCAGCGGTACGGCGGTGAAGATCGACGAGTAGCTGCCGACGGTGACGCCGATCAGCAGGGCCAGCGCGAAGTCGGCCAGCGTGTCACCGCCGAGCAGTGCCAGCGCCGCCAGGATGAACGTCGCGCCCATGCCGGTGTTGATCGTGCGCGGCAGGGTCTGGAGGACCGCCGTGTTCGCCAGCGGCGCCAGCGGCTTGCGGCGGGCCGCGCCCCACAGCTCCCGCACCCGGTCGAAGACGACAACCGAGTCGTTCACCGAGTAGCCGATGACGGTGAGCAGCGCGGCGAGGAAGACCCCGTCGACGGGTTTGCCGAGCCAGGCGAACACCCCGACCAGCACCACCACGTCGTGGACCATGGCCGTGACCGTGCCGGCGGCGAAGGTCCAGCGGAAGCGCACCGCCAGGTACAGGAGTTGGCCCGCCACGGCGACGCCGAGCGCGATCAACGCGTTCTTCCGCAGCTCCGAGCCCAGACTGGGCCCGATCATCTCGTCGCTGACGCGGGTGACCTCGCCGCCCTCCTCGGCCAGCGCCGCCCGGACCCGGGCCTCCTCCTCGTCGGTCAGCTTCGGAGCCCGCACCGAGATGTCGGCCTCACCGCTGCTGTTGACCTCGGCGTTCGCGAACCCGGCGTCGGCCAGCGCCCGCCGCGCGGTGTCGACGTCGACGGGTCGGCTGGTGCTGTACTCCGTCAGCCGGCCGCCGGTGAACTCCACCCCCAGCTCCAGCCCGCGCAGCCCCACGCCGGCGCCCGCGACGACCACCACCAGAGCGGAGAGCGCGAGCAGCCGGCGGGGGTGCCGCAGCAGGTCGGGCGACCGGCGCAGCAGCCGCTCGCGGAGCCGGCCCGGCAGCGTCACCCCGTTGAGCCGGGGCCGGGCGGCCAGGAAGCGGCTGCCGGCGCAGAGTTCGGCCAGCGCCCTCGCGACCACCAGGGCGGACACCATCGAGGCGAGCACACCGATCGCCAACGTCACGCCGAAGCCGCGCACCGGACCCGACGCGAAGACGAACAGCAGCCCGGCGGCGAGCAGCGTCGTGACGTTGGAGTCCGCGATGGCCCCGCGCGCGTTGCGGAAACCGGCCGCCAGCGCCGCGCGCAGACTCCGGCGGCGTGGCGGCGCCGCCCTGTACTCCTCCCTGGCGCGTTCGAAGACCAGCACGTTCGCGTCCACCGCCATGCCGATGGCGAGGACAAAGCCGGCGAGACCCGGCAGGGTGAGCGTCACCCCGAGGCCGACCAGCGCGGCGTACGAGATCAGGCCGTAGGCGACGAGGGCGAGCGCCGCGAGCGCGCCGAAGAACCGGTAGACGGCGACGACGAACAGCGCGGTCAGCACCGTGCCGATGACCGCCGCGCGGGCGCTGGCGTCGATGGCGTCGGCGCCCAGCGTCGGCCCCACCGTCCGCTGCT
The DNA here is from genome assembly GCF_014156695.1 of Streptomyces durbertensis. Taxonomy (GTDB): domain Bacteria; phylum Actinomycetota; class Actinomycetes; order Streptomycetales; family Streptomycetaceae; genus Streptomyces; species Streptomyces durbertensis. The sequence goes on from NZ_WMLF01000405.1 coordinate 1,431, forward strand.
CGACAACCTCCACCGGCACCGGCAGCGCACCGCCCTTGACCAGCAGCGCGAGCTGCCGCGCCTCCTGCTGGTCGAAGGAGCCGGTGATGCGGGTGGCGCCGCCGGTGATGCCGGCGCCGCAGCGCACCTCCGCGTCCACACCGGGCGAGGAGACCACCTCGTCGTCCAGCACGATGGCCACCCGGCGGCGGTCGTCGCCCGGCGGATGGCAGGCCGCGTCCCCGGTGAGCCTCGCCCAGCCCTTCCCGGAGCCCCGGAAGTCCAGCGAGACGAACCACCCGGCGGAGCCCTGCGTGTCGAGCAGCGCCTCGGCGTCCTTCACCTCGGCGCCGGTGAGTGCCGCCCGGCCGAGTTCGAGCGGACGGCCCTGCTCGTCCTCGAGCACCTTGCCCTGCGGGCTGTTGTTGTTCTTCGGGGCGTCGCCCTGCTGGTTCTCCGGGTCGCCGGCCTTCGGGCCGTCGCCCGCCGGGCCGAGTACGGGGTGGAACGTGAGCTGCGCGGTACGGCCGAGCACCTCGGCCGCCTCACGGGGATCCTGCACGTCCGGCAGTTCGACGATGATGCGGTTCTCGCCGGAACGGGTCAGTACGGGTTCGGCGACGCCGAGGGCGTCGACGCGGTTGCGCAGCACCTCCAGCGTGCGGTCGGTGACACCCCGGTCGACCTTCACGTCGGCGGTGTCCCTGGCCTCCACGACCAGTCGGGTACCGCCGCGCAGGTCGAGGCCCAGCCGGGGCGCGGTGGTGAGAGCGAGGAACGTGGACACGAGCAGGACGCACAACGCGACGACCGCTCGCACCACGGTGGCACGAGTCAAGACGGATTGCCTCCACAAGGCGTGCCGACCCGGCACCGCTCCCCACGCCGGCTCTCACCCGGGACGGCCGCCGGCCGCTGAGGGCGCGGGCCTCGGGTGGGTACGGCCGGACCGCGCCGAGCAACTGACGGCTGCGGCGGCTGACTCGACGGCTGACTGCGACGGCCGATCGCTACGGCCGACTACGACGGCGGCGGTCGGGCTCTGTGGCGTGGGGTGCGCGGTGCGGGGCGGCGAGGACGACGGACGGTCCGTACGCCGCCGCCGGCCCACCGGTCCCCGTGGCCGTGCCTCGGCCCGGGGCGTGCCCTTCCGGCCGTGGCGGTCGGGGGCTGCGGTGTGCCGGTCAGCGACCGGGCGTCGTCGGGGGCGCCCGTCCGTCGGGCAGCGCGGAGGGAGCACCGGCCGTCGCGGACGCCGGGCGCTCGGGCCGCGGCCAGCCGACCGCCGCCGGGTGCGGCGGAGCGGCCCGGGCGGGCAGTACGCCGCCGGCCGGATGCGGCTCGCGGGGGAGCGGCGGCAGCGTCGCACCCGGTGACGCGACGTCGGCGACCTGCTCGACGCCCCCACCGGGGACGTCACGGCGCGGTACGCCGTTGTCGTGCGTGCTGCCGGAGCCGTGTGTGCCGTCGGCGCTCGGCCCGGCGGTGACGGCGGCGGCGTGGGCCGCCTCCCAGAGGGCCGGCGAGGCGGCGTGCGCGGACTGGCCCAGCCCGAGCAGCACGGCGACCAGCGCGGCCAGCGTCGGCCACACGGCCGCCCGCCCGCGCCGCGCCCCGCGCGCGCCCTCGTCCACTCCCACTCCCACTCCCACTCCCGAACCGTACCGTCCGGCACTGACGGTCGTCACCGGTGACCGACGGTCAGCCGGCCCGTCAGGAGGCCAGCAGTTCCTCGATGACCGTGGCGACGCCGTCCTCGTTGTTGCTCAGCGTGCGCCCGGTCGTGGCCGCCAGGACGTCCGGGTGGGCGTTGGCCATGGCGTACGAGGCGCCGGCCCAGTCCAGCATCTCCAGGTCGTTCGGCATGTCACCGAAGGCGACCACCTCCTCGGGGGCGATGCCCCGCTCCGCGCAGCACTGCGCGAGGGTGCTGGCCTTGCTGACGCCGCGCCCGCTGATCTCCAGCAGCGACGTCGGGCTGGACCTGGTCACCTCGGCGAGGTGCCCGGCCGCCCCGCGCGCCAGCTCCAGGAACGCGTCCGGCTCCCAGCGGCCGTGCCGCACGAGCAGCTTGAGCACAGGTTCGGCGGCGTGGCCGCAGTCTTCGGAGAGCAGCTTGTCGACGGGGGCGACCGAGGCGCCCGGGTCGTCCTCGAACAGAGGGGAGTAGTGCGGCTCGTAGTGCATGCCTCCGGTGCGTTCCACCGCGAACGCCGAGCCCGGCACGGCCTCGCGCAGCGCCGTCACCACGTCCCGCGCGGCGTTCACCGGCAGCTCCCTGACCTGGACGATCCGTCGGCCGGAGTGCAGGTCCACCACCGCCGCGCCGTTGGCGCAGATGGCCAGCCCGTGGCCGTGCACATGGTCGCTGACGACGTGCATCCAGCGGGCCGGGCGGCCCGTCACGAAGAAGACCTCCACGCCCGCCCGCTCGGCGGCGGCGAGCGCAGCCACGGTACGGGCGGACACCGACTTGTCGTCGCGCAGCAACGTTCCGTCAAGATCGGTGGCGATCAGCCGGGGGCGACAGCGAGTAACGGGTGGGTGAGTCACGGTGACCATCCTCGCGCATATGCCCGCACGATTGTGCGCGAAGCCGCGCGAGTGAGCACTTTCTCACGTTACGTGTGCGCCCTCTTGTGCCCGATCTTGCCCGAACACGCGTACCTTTCCTCCCTGGAACCTCACGGGACCTCAACACAGCCGAGAAGAATCCGGCAGGTTCCTGTTATCCCGCCTGCCCGGGACGGTCTCCCAGGTGTCGGGGGAGACAGGTCCATGACCGGAGAGGACTGGGACGCACGTGGACAGGGAAGACAGCACACACCATCGCGCGCTGGTGACCGCGGCACGGGACGGTGAGCAGCGCGCCCGCGACGAGCTGGTCACCGCGTACCTCCCGCTCGTCTACAACATCGTCGGCCGCGCCCTCAACCGGCACGCCGACGTCGACGACGTCGTCCAGGAGACGTTTATCCGCGCCCTCGACGGGCTCCCCGCCCTGCGCGACCCCGACAGCTTCCGGTCCTGGCTCGTCACCATCGCCGTCAACGAGATACGCCGACTGCGCCGCCCCGACCAGCACAACGCCCACCCGGCAGACCCCCTCGACGACCCGGTGGCCCGGGACGCCGCCGACCCCGGCGCCGACTTCGTCGACCTCACCCTCCTCCACCTCGACCTCGCCGACCAGCGCCGGGAGACCGTCGAAGCCACCCGCTGGCTCGAACCCGACGACCGCACCCTGCTCTCCCTGTGGTGGCTGGAAGCCGCCGGCCGGCTCACCCGCGCCGAGGTCGCCACCGCGCTGGAACTCAGCCCCCAGCACACCGCCGTACGGATCCAGCGCATGAAGGCGCAGCTCGACGCCGCCCGGGTTGTCGTCCGCGCCCTCGCCGCCGTCCCGTCCTGCGACGGGCTCCGCCAGACCGTCGGCGTGTGGGACGGCGTCCCCTCCGCGCTGTGGCGCAAACGCATCGCCCGCCACGCCCGCGAATGCGTGCGCTGCACCGGCCACTGGAACAGGCTCGCCCCCGCCGAGGGCCTCCTCGCGGGCTTCGCCC
>NZ_WMLF01000406.1 GCF_014156695.1 Streptomyces durbertensis
GTGAGCATGGTGCGGTGAGGGTGCTGGCCGTGGATGCGCCGGAGTTCGGTGAGTTCTCGGTGGTGCCGAAGGTGGACGCGGTGCAGGCGGCGGTGGCGGCGGTTTCGCCGGCGGCGGTGTTGGTGTCCTCCTCCGCGGAGGGGAAGGAGGTCGCGGCGCGGGTGGCGGTGCGGATCGGTTCGGGTCTGGTCACGGACGCGGTGGACGTCGAGGCCGGGGATGAGGGGCCGGTGGTGTCGCAGTCGGTGTTCGCGGCGGGGTTCACGACGCGGTCGCGGGTGACGCGTGGGGTGCCGGTGATCACGGTGAAGCCGAACTCGGCGGCCCCGGAGGCGGCTCCCGCGGCGGGTGCGGTGGAGGAGCTTGCGGTGGAGTTCGGTGAGTTGGCGCGGGGGACGCGGGTGGTCTCGCGGGAGGCGCGGGCGTCCAGCGGTCGTCCGGAGCTGACGGAGGCGGCGATCGTGGTCTCCGGTGGTCGGGGTGTGAACGGTGCGGAGAACTTCCGTGTGATCGAGGAGCTGGCGGACTCTCTCGGTGCGGCGGTGGGTGCGTCGCGGGCGGCGGTGGACGCGGGCTGGTATCCGCACACCTCGCAGGTGGGTCAGACGGGTAAGACCGTCTCGCCGCAGCTGTACGTCGCGGCGGGTATCTCGGGTGCGATCCAGCACCGGGCGGGGATGCAGACCTCGAAGACGATCGTCGCGGTCAACAAGGACGCGGAGGCGCCGATCTTCGAGCTGGTCGACTACGGCGTGGTCGGCGACCTGTTCGAGGTCGTGCCCCAGCTCACCGAAGAGGTCAAGACCCGCAAGGGCTGATCGCTTCACCCGAACCGGTGACGGCCGGTCGGTGGCCTTGCGGCCGCCGACCGGCCGTTGTGTTTCGGTGGGGCACGATCGTGTGGCTTCGCCGAGCGTGGCGGTGGAAAGCGGGTTCAGTTTTCGCCGAGGCTGGACTCGACCTCGCGGACCACCCGCCACATCGGGGTGGACCGTTTGGTGATCACCACGACGACGTCCTCCGACTCGCCGGCCGTCTGGCCGCCGCCCGGGCCGTCGGCTTCCGGACTCCAGGTCTGCCGGACGAAGGACAGGGCCCGGTCGACCGCTTCCGTGGGGTCGCCCTTGCCGCCCGCGCGCAGCCAGTCCCGCAGGGCGTGGTTGTGGGCGGCCACGACCGACGCGGCGAGGACGTTCGCCCGCAGCTTGCCGTCCGGTCGGTCGGCGAACCGGACGCGCAGGTACTCGGCCAGCGTGCGCTCGTACTTCCAGACGACGGAGACCTCGTAGGTGCGCAGGCCGGGGACCTGCCGGGTCAGCCCGTAGCGCTGCACGGAGAACGCCGGCTTCTCGGCGTACATGCGCAGCACCAGGCGGGCGGCGTCGCAGACGCGGGCGACCGGGTCGTCGGTGTCTGCGCTGGCGGCCAGGAACTCCGTCATGTCCGCCAGGCAGCGTTCGTGGTCGGGGAAGACCACGTCCTCCTTGGAAGGGAAGTACCGGAAGAACGAGCGTCGGCCGACGCCCGCGAGGGAGACGATGTCGTCGATCGTCGTCTGCTCGTAGCCGCGCGCGAGGAAGAGTTCGAAGGCCGCGTCGACCAGGGCCTCCCGCATGGGCGGCTTCGGCTGGGCCGGCGTCACGCCGGGAAGGGGGTCTCTGGCCTCGCTCATGACCCCAAACTAGCATTCAGGTCCCTTGAGCAAGGGTATTCAGTACCCTCCCGCGAGGGCCTGTGCCCGGCCCGTGCGTGTCCTGATGCCCCGGGTATAGCGTGGAAGGAGGTCTCGGGGACGCCGTTTCCTCTTCTCCGGGAGGCTTCATCATGACCGGGATTCTTCACAAGTCCTTCAAGTCGGCGGACGAGACACGTCCCTTCGAAGCGCACAAGGGCGAGCTGGCACTGCTGGAGACGGGACACGGGCCGGTGGGCCTCGCGGTCTTCGAACCGGGCTGGCAGTGGTCCAAGCACGTCAAGCCCATCGCGGGAACCGACAGTTGCGAGGCGCAACACGTCGGATACGTACAGAGCGGCCGCATGAAGATTGTCATGGACGACGGGGAGTCGGCCGAGATCGGTCCTGGTGAGCTCGTGGAGGTCGCCCCCGGGCACGATGCGTGGGTCGTCGGCGACGAACCGTGCGTCATGCTCGACTGGGCGGGCTCCGGCGACTACGCCAAGCCGGTCGGTTCCTGACGTACCGGCCGCCGAAGCCCCTGGTCAGGCGGCGAGGGAGCGGCTGATCACCAGTCGCTGGATCTGGTTGGTGCCCTCGAAGATCTGCATGATCTTCGCCTCGCGCATGTACCGCTCGACCGGGAAGTCCATCGTGTACCCGTAGCCGCCGAGCACCTGCACGGCGTCGGTGGTGACCTTCATGGCGGCGTCGGTGGCGATGAGCTTGGCCACGCTGGCCTGCCGGCTGAAGGGGCGGCCGGCGTCGCTGCGGCGGGCGGCGTCCAGGTAGGTGGCGCGGGCGGCGTCGACGGCCGCTGCCATGTCGGCGAGCATGAAGCCGAGGCCCTGGTGGTCGATGATGCGCCGGCCGAACGTGCTGCGCTGCTGCGCGTAGTCGACAGCGGCGTCGAGGGCCGCCTGGGCGAGGCCGGTGGCGCAGGCGGCTATGCCGAGGCGGCCGCGGTCGAGTGCGCTGAACGCGATCTGGAGGCCCTGGCCCTCCTCGCCTATGCGCCGGTCGGCGTCGAGTATCGCGCCGTCCCAGTAGGCGCTGGTGGTGGGTACGGCCTGGAGGCCCATCTTCCGCTCGGGCGCGCCGAACGACAGGCCCTCGGTCGCGCCGGGGGCGAGGAAGCAGGAGACGCCGCGGCTGCCCGGGGCGGTGCGGGCGAAGAGCGCGTAGAAGTCCGCCTTGCCGCCGTGCGTGATCCACGCCTTGGTGCCGGTGATCCGGTAGCCCTCGTCCGTGCGCTCCGCCTTGCACTTCAGGGCCGCGGCGTCGGAGCCGGCCTGGGGCTCGGAAAGGCTGTAGCCGCCGACGAGGCCGCCGGAGAGCATGTCGGGCAGCCAGCGCTCCTTCTGTGCCTCGGTGCCGAAGGCGCTGAGGGGGTGGCAGGCCAGGGTGTGCACGCTGGCGGCGACGGCGACGGCGGCCCAACGGGCCGCCAACTCCTCCAGCACCTGCAGCCACACCTCGTAGGGCTGGCCACCGCCGCCGTACTCCTCCGGGTACGCCAGGCCCAGCAGGCCGGCGTGGCCCAGCGTGGCGAACAGGCCCTCGGGGTACGTCCCGGCGGCCTCGTGTTCGGCGGCCCGGGGCGCGAGCTCCTTGTCGGCGATCTCGCGGGTCAGGTCCAGGAGGTCCGCTGCCTCGGGTGTGGGCAGCAGGCGGTCGACGGCCATGTCGCGGCTCCAAGTGGTACTCAAACTGGTACGTGAGTACCACTTAGCATAGCTCAGGGCGGGCTGGAATACTGACTCGGGTGATCGAGACCTCAGCCGCCGACATCCCACGGCCTGCCGGGCGCGGCGCCGCCCGGCGGACCGAGCTGTTCGAAGAGCTGGTCACCCTGTTGATCAGCGAGGGTTTTGCGCAGTTCACGCTGGACGATCTCGCCGCCAGGCTCCGCTGCTCCAAACGCACCCTCTACGGTCTCGCCGACAGCAAGGAGCAGCTGGTCCGCGCCGCGGTGGTGCACTTCTTCCGCCGCGCCACGGGCCGCGTGGAGGCCGCGCTGGCGGCCGAGACCGACCCGGCCGCGCGGCTCGCCGCCTATCTGCGCGCGGTCGCGGCCGAGCTGGCGCCCGCGTCGCCCCGGTTCTTCGACGACCTCGCGGCCTTCGAGCCCGCGGCCGAGGTGTACGACCGCAACACGCGCGCGGCCGCCCGCCGTGTCCAGGAACTCATCGAGGAGGGGACGGCTGCCGGCGCCTTCCGCGAGGTGCACGTGGCGTTCGCCGCGGACGTGATCGCGTCGGCGATGGTCCGCATCCAGCGCCGGCAGGTGGCCGCCGCCACCGGGCTGAGCGACGCTGAGGCGTACGCGCACCTCGCGGAGTTGCTGCTCCACGGCCTCAACCGCTGAGTGGCCGCGCACTGCTGGCAGTCCGGACGGTCGGCCCAGCGAGGGCTTCCCGTAGCGTTACGTGACCGCACTGAACGAACGTGGACGGCTGACGACAAGGGGGCGAGCGGCGTGCTGGTGGCACTTCGCAGGTGGTACGGACCGATGATCGGTGTGGGGGCGCTGGGCATCGTGGCCTCGGTGACGCTGCGACAGGGCATCGGCGTGGTGTACCTGACCAGCGTCGCGCTCCTGCTGGTGGGGCTGGTGCTTCAGCGCACCAGGTCCGGTGCGCAGCGGCCGACCGGCCGCGAACCGGTCGTCGCGGTGCGCGCGCCCTTCGAGGGAACCTGGCGGGCGGTCAACAGCCCGGCCGACAAGGTGCCCAGCCACGGCATTCACTCGATGGCGCAGACCTACGCCATCGACGTCACCTACGAGCCCGGGGGCCGGCCCGGGCGGCGCTTCGACGCGCTGTGGCCGGTCGTCCGGCGGCCCGAGTCCTTCCCGACCTTCGGGCGTCCGATGCTCGCGCCCGCCGACGGCGTGGTGGTGGCGGTGCACGACGGGCAGCGGGACCACCTCACCAGGATGTCCGGGCTCGGAGTGGTCTATCTCGTGCTGGAGGGATTCGTCCGCGATCTCGGCCGGCCGCGGCACATGCTGGGCAACCACGTGGTGCTTGACCTGGGGGACGGCGTGTACGCGCTCCTCGCGCACCTGCGGCGGGGTTCGCCGCGGGTCGCGGTGGGCGACCGGGTCAGGGCCGGGCAGGTGCTGGCCGAGTGCGGGAACTCCGGCAACTCCTCCGACCCCCACCTGCACTTCCAGCTCATGGACGGCGCCGACCCCACCACCGCGCGGGGCGTCCCGTTCCGCTGGCACTTCGAGGACGCGGACGGGAAGCGGCACCTGGGAGTGCCCTCCGGCGGCCGGGACTTCGAGCC
>NZ_WMLF01000407.1 GCF_014156695.1 Streptomyces durbertensis
GGTCAGCCGGGCCCCACGCGGCAGGTCAGTCGGACTTCACGGCGTCGCGGAACTGCTCCATCGAGACGGCGTCCGCCGCCTTGGGCGGGGTGATCTCCATGGCCTTCCCGAACGAGTCGTACGTGGTCCGGCTCTCCCGACCGTTGTACGTCGAGTCCAGCCGCAGCATGTACGGGGTGCCGTCCTTCGCGACGTGGTAGACGTCCTTGTTGCCCTGGGCCTCGCTGACGAGCGCCCGGGTGGCCTTGCCGTCCACGCTGGTGTCCAGGTCGGGTTGGCGCTCGGCGCCCGGGAAGATCTCGAACAGCCGGGAGCAGTCGCCGCCGGAGGGCGCCTTGACGAACTTGGCGTCGAGGTCCTTCGGCACGTCCACCTTCTCGCCCCGCTGAGCGAGTTGGGCCGCGAACAGCGGGACTCCGGTGTAGATCTCGCCGTCCGCGGAGTACATCTCGCTTTCGCCGCCCGGTAGTTCGGAGGCGGTCACCTTGATGCGGATGCCCACGTCCGGGACGGACCACATCTCCTGCTTGCCGTCCGGGAAGGCGGTGGTGCTCCCGGAGGCGTGGAACGACGTGCCGCGCATCGCCTTGTTGGCTGCGTCCGTCAGCTTTCCGGCGTCGTCGGAGGACTTCTCCGCCGAACCGTCGCGCCCGTCCCCCTTGTTGTCGCCGTCGCCGCCCCCGCAGCCGGCGACCAGCAGCGCGGCGCAGAGCGCGGCCGCCGTCGCCGCCGAACGCCCGGTCTTCCGTCCTGACATGAGTGCTGAGTCCTTCCCTCGGGTCGACCCCGCAGTCTGCCGCATGGCCGCGTCGGCCGCGTCGGCCGCGTGAGTCGCTCCGGCCGGCGGGCGTGGGCTTGTCCGGTCCTCGTCGCTCTGATTTGATATCCATCAAGATAGAAGAACATCGAAACAGAGGATGGTCCGATGCGTGGTCGTACGGGTGCGGGTGCGGAGACGGCGGACGTCGTGGTCGTGGGCGGAGGCCAGTCGGGTCTGGCGACCGCGCGGGAACTGCTGCGGCGCGGGCTCCGGCCCGTCGTCCTGGAGGCGTCGGACCGGCCGGTCGGCTCCTGGCCCCGGTACTACGACAGCCTGCGGCTGTTCTCACCCGCCCGCTACGCCGCCCTGCCCGGTCTGCCTTTCGGCGGCGACCCCGAGCGCCACCCGGGCCGCGACGACGTCGTCGACTACCTGGCGCGCTACGCCGCCCGGCTCGACTGCGGGATCCACACCGGGGCGCGAGTGGCCGAGGCGCGCCGCGACGGCGACGGCTTCCGCCTCCTGCTCGCGGACGGCACACACCTCGCGGCCCGCGCGCTGGTCGCCGCGACCGGGGGCTTCGGCAACCCCCACCGCCCCGCCGCGCTGGAGGCGTTCCACGGTCCCCGGCCGCACGCCGCCGAGTACCGGACGCCCGAACCCTTCGCCGGGCGGCGGGTGGTGGTCGTCGGCACGGGCAACTCGGCCGTGCAGATCGCCGCCGAGCTCTCCGGCATCGCCCGCGTCACGCTGACCGGGCGGCGGCCACCGCGGCTGCTGCGGCAGCGCACGCTCGGCCGCGACCTGCACTTCTGGCTCGGCGTCTCCGGTCTGGACGCGGCGCCGCTCGGCCGGTTCGTCCGCCGGCCGCCGACCCAGCCGGTCATCGACGACGGCCGCTACCGGGCCGCGCTCGCCGCCGCCGCCCCGGAGTACCGTCCGATGTTCCGCGCGGTGCGTGGGGACACCGTGGTCTGGCCGGACGGGGAGGCCGAGCGGGTCGACGCCCTGCTGCTGGCCACCGGCTACCGCCCGGACGTTGGCTGGCTGGCGCCGCTGGGCGCCCTGGACGACAGCGGGCAGCCGCGGCAGCGCGCCGGGCTGTCCACCGTCCATCCGCGGCTGGCGTACGTCGGCCTGGAGTGGCAGCGCACCCCGGCCTCGGCCGCGCTGCGCGGCGTGGGCCGGGACGCCGCCCACGTCGCGCGGGTACTGGCCCGGCGGCTGCGGGCGGACCGCCGGTGAGCCTTCGCGGAAGCCGGCCTCCCTCGCGGGCGCGCCGGGCCGGCGGGTCGGGAAGTGCGCCGCCCGGTCGGCCGGGGTCACCCCACGCTGTCGCGGCGCACGCCGCCGCCGGGGGTGAGTCCCGCGACCTCCGCCGCGCTGTCGGCGAGCGCGGTGCCGGCCTCCTCGTACAGGTGGAACACCGCGTGTGCGCCGCGCCGCTCCAGTGGCTCGATCTCCTCGAAGTGGGTGACCGCGGCCGCGATCCGGCCGCGGAACTCCTGGTGCCGCAACTGCTCCAACGCGAAGAAGTTACCCGCGTGGTGCGGCATGGCGAGGACCACGAGCTCGACGTGCTCGGCCAGCGTCAGCTTCTCCCAGAAGTCCTCGTCGGTGGCGTCGCCCTCCAGCACCGTGTAGCCGGCGGCCTGGAGGTCGGTGACCTTGTCGACGTCGGTGTCCACGCCGAGCACGTCCAGGCCGTACGCGTCGGTCAGCCGGTCGTAGGCGCCGCGGCCGACCCGGCCCATGCCGAGCACGACCACCTGGGCGCGGCCGATCTCGATCGGCCGGTCGTCCGGGTGGAGCGTGGACACATCCCGGTCCCGCATCCTCGGCTCCAGCCGGGTGAACAGCGGACGGCTGCGGAAGTTGAGCACCGCGGCCCCCGCGAAGCTGAGCGCGACGGCGAGCGACAGCACGACCAGCCAGTCGTCCGTGACCCAACCCTGTCCGGCGGCCACCACGGCAACGATCAGCCCGAACTCGGAGAAGTTCGACAGGCTGAGCGTCGCCAGGAACGACGTCCGCTTCCGCAGCCGAAAACCGGAGAAGATCAGCAGGAACAGCAGGCTCTTCAGCGGCACCAGCGCCACCAGCAGCACCGCGAGCGCGACCATGTCCCAGCTCGGCAGAGCGGTCAGGCCGATCGAGACGAAGAAGCCGACGAGGAACAGCTCCTTCATGTTGAACAGCGACTTCGACAGACCCGCCGCCGACGGGTGCGGCGCCAGCAGCATGCCGATGATCAGCGCGCCCAGGTCGCCCTTGATGCCGGCCTGCTCGAACAGCGCGTAGCCCAGCACCAGCGCGAGCACGACGCCGAACAGGATCTGCATCTCGCCGTGCCCGATCCGCGGCAGCAGGCGGCGCAGCACGCCCGACAGCGGGATCAGCAGGAGCAGGCAGACCGCCCACGGGCTTGGCAGCTTGCCGGTGGAGGCGGTGAGGAAGACGACCGCGAAGATGTCCTGCATGATCAGTACGCCGATCGCGGTCCGCCCGTACAGCGACCGTGACTCGCTGCGTTCCTCCAGCACCTTCACGGCGAAGACCGTGCTGGAGAACGACAGCGCGAAGGCGATCACCGCGAACGACTGGAGCCCGGCGCCCGCCAGCAGGGAGAATCCGACCAGTTTCAGCAGTGCCAGCACGCCGACGAAGACCCCCGTCGACGTCACCATGTGCAGCGTCGCCGCGCCCCAGACCTCCTTGCGCAGAAGGGTCCGCACGTTCAGCTTCAGGCCGATGGTGAAGAGCAGCAGGGTGACGCCGAGATCCGCGATGGTCTCCAGCGCGGGGATCGAGCCGTACCCCATCGCCTTCAGTGCAAAACCGGCCGCGAGGAAGCCCACCAGCGGGGGCAGTCGTATCGCCATGGCCAGGAGGCCGCCGACAAAGGGGGCGAGCAGGTAGGCGGGTTCCATGGATCTTGCTGCTCCTCGGCGGTTCGTCGGGGTTCGGCCACTCGAGCCTCCCATACCGCCCACCGGCGACTTTCAGCCACTCCCGCGCTTCTCCGGCGCGGTCGACGTGCGCGTCCCCCGGGCGGACCGCCAGCGGAGGCGGGGATTCCGGCTGTCCCCTAGCGTGGAGGCGACCGCGTTTGTCCAACTGTGAGGAGATTGTCGTGGCTGACGAAGGCGCCATGGACAAGATGAAGGGCAAGGCCAAGCAGGCCGCCGGCAAGCTGACGGGTGACGAGCGGAAGAGGTCCGAGGGCAAGACGGACGAGACCAAGGGCAAGGCCAAGGGCGCGATGGAGGACGGCAAGGACCGCATCGAGGGGCTGAAGGACTCCCTCAGCGAGAAGCGCCGCGGCAAGAAGTAGGCGGCGGACGGCAACGTCACCGCCCGAGGGCCGTACGGGCTGTGGACGCGGGTGACGACCCGCGTCCACGGCCCGTCGTCGCGCCTTGAGGATCAGTCCAGCCTGCGGTAGGTGACCGGTTCGCCGCCGCTGCCGACCAGTTCACGGGTGAGCACGCCGTCGCCGCTGAGAGTGAGCCGGCTCCACTCGCCGGGCGAGCACTTCGTCCGGTCGCCGGAGACCAGCTGCGACTCGTCCAGCTCCAGCGGCGGCCCCGACGCGCGCAGGGTGGCCGTCCAGCGGCAGCTGTAGCCCGGTCCGTAGCCGTGCAGCGTCATCACCCGCTCCCCGACCCGCCCCTGCCGGATGCTCATCGCACGTGTGTTGACCTGCGATCCCGTACCGAACTGGGCCCGCCACTCGCCGACGAAGGCGGACGGGACCGCGTTGCTGTCGTCCGGCGTCGCCTCGCTCTCGGCGGGGTCCGGTGTCGGCTCGGTGTCCGGGGAGGACGAGCCGTCGCCGGGGTCGCGGGTGCCGGCGGATTCCTCGGAACCGCTGCCGGCGGCGTTGTCGCCGCGCTTCTCGCCGCCCCCGTCGTCCGGGCTCTCGGCGCCGGACGCCGAGCCGCCGCGGTCGCCGCTGTTCATCACCGCGTAGACCGTGCCGCCGGCCGCCAGCGCCACCACCACCGCGACCGCGGCGATCAGCAATGCGTTCCGGCCGCCGCCGCGGGCGGCGGTCTGCCCGGTCGGGTGGGCGGCCGGCGGGTACGGGCCCGCGGCGCCGTACGGCGTGGTCTGGTGCGGCGACCCTCCGTGCGGGGATGCCTGGGGATAGCCGTACGACGGCGGGGGAGTCGGCTGCGGCTGCTGCGCGGGCGGGGGAGTGGGC
>NZ_WMLF01000408.1 GCF_014156695.1 Streptomyces durbertensis
CCCGGAAGCCGATGGCCGTGGTCGCGATCACCACGTCCGGCGCCTGCTCGATCAACCGCTCGGTCGCGGTGAGGAGTTCGCGGTCGTCGGAGAGGGGGACGATGCGCAGTGCGGGTGCGTGCTGGACGGTGGCGCCGCGTCGGGCCAGCAGCGCGCCGAGTTCTTCGGCGCGGCGGGCGGCGGTGACACCGACCGTGAATCCGTCGAGCGGCAGTGGTTGATGCATCGGTGGGGCCTCGTCCCGTTCTGTCCTGGGCCTTCGAGCCTGCCGCCGCCAGGTGACAGGCGCGGTGCGCCGGCATTTCACCGGTGTTACGTGGTCGACGTGGGGCCGTGCGCCCGGTCACAGGGACCGGGCGCACGGTGTGTCTGTTCTGCCCGCCGGTGCGCAGGGCCCGGCGGGTGCCGCCTCACACTCCGGCGTACGCCGGCTGGCGCCGGGTTTCCGCCGTGTCCTCGTCTCCCGCCCCCGACGGCGCGGGCGCGGCGGGCCGCCGCAGGTACACGGCCCAGGTGACGGCGAAGCACAGGGCATAGAAGGCGAGGAAGGCGACAAAGGCGCCGGTCCCGGAGCCGCTGGTCATGAAGGACTGCCGGAAGGCGAGGTTGATGCCGAGTCCGCCGACCGCGCCGACGGCGCCGATGAGGCCGATGGCGGCACCCGACAGCCGGCGTCCGTACGCGGCGGCCTCCTCGCCGCTCAGTCCGAGCGCGACGGCCTTCGCCTGGTAGATCCCCGGGATCATCTTGTACGTCGACCCGTTGCCCAGCCCTGTCAGCACGAACAGCGAGACGAACCCGACGAGGAACACCGGCAGCGACTCCCGCACCGAGGCCAGCACCACCACACCCGTCGCGGCGGCCATCGCCGCGAAGTTCCACAGGGTGATGCGGGCACCGCCGAAGCGGTCGGCGAGCAGGCCGCCGACGGGCCGGATCAGCGAGCCGAGCAGCGGTCCGATGAACGTCAGCGAGGCGGCCTGCAGCGGCGTGCGGTCGAACTGGTTCTGGAGCACGAGCCCGAACGCGAAGCTGTAGCCGATGAAGGAGCCGAAGGTGCCGATGTAGAGGAAGGACATGATCCAGGTGTGCGCGTCCTTCACCGACTCGCGGGCCGCCCCGGTGTCGTTGCGCACCGGCGCCAGGTTGTCCATGTAGCGCCACGCGCAGAAGGCGGACAGCACGATCAGCGGCAGGTAGATGCCGAGCAGCACTCGCGGCTGGCCGGCGCCGGCGGTCGCGATGACCAGCAGCGCGATGAGCTGCACCACGGGGACGCCGATGTTGCCGCCGCCCGCGTTGAGGCCCAGCGCCCAGCCCTTGCGGTGCAGCGGGAAGAAGGAGTTGATGTTGGTCATCGAGGAGGCGAAGTTACCGCCGCCGACCCCGGTGAGCAGCGCGACGAGCATGAAGGTGGTGTACGACGTGCCGGGCTCCATGACCACAAACGCGGCGATGGTCGGCACCAGCAGCATGCCGGCGGCGAACACCGTCCAGTTCCGGCCGCCGAAGCGGGCGACCGCGAACGTGTAGGGCACCCGTACAAACGCGCCGACCGCCGTGGCCATCGCCACGAGGAAGAACTTCCCGGCCGGGTCGATGCCGTACTCCGGGCCCATGAACAACACGAGCACCGACCACAGCGTCCAGATGGAGAAGCCGATGTGCTCGGAGAGGATCGAGAACAGCAGGTTCCGCCGGGCGACGGACTCGCCCTTCTCCCGCCAGAACACGGGGTCCTCGGGGTCCCACTGTTCGATCCAGCGGCCTCCGCGCTGGGTGCTCGGAGCTGTCATGGCGCCTCCCTGGCCTGTCGGGTGTCGATCCCGAAGGTAGGCAGTGGAGATTTCCGGTCTGTGGCCGAAGGTGACGCGGGCGAAACCTTGCTCTCACCTAGCTCGCCTGGGCGCGGTGAGCCGGAGTGCGCAGTTCCAGCAGCGCCGCCACACTGACGGCCGGCAGGGTGCTGTCCGGCACCGTACACGGTCCGGAGGCGACGAGGCGGGGGCCGTGCGCGGTGAGCGCGATCGTGGTAAGGGAGGGCCCGAAGGCGTAGTCGGCGGCGTCGAGCGTGTCCGCGACGAGCCGGTGCACGGCCGGCGCCACGTCGTCCCCGAGGTCCCCGAGGCCCTTGGTGCTCCCGCCGTCCGCGCGCGCCCCGACGCGGCGCACCCGCTCGCGCGGGCCGCTGCCGCCCGTGGGCAGCGGGGGTGTGGTGGCGACGACGGTGTGGGTGCCGTGGTGGGAGTGCGCCTCGACGAGGACGCGCGGCCCGTCCAGGTACTCCTCGACGATCACCTCGCCCCCCGGCAGCCGGTCGGCGACGACCTCCGCGTCGATGACGCCGCGCAGCAGCACGGCGTCGTCGGCGGAGGTCGCGCCGCGCGGTCGCACGGTGCAGGGGAAGCCGACCTGGCAGGCCGCCTTGGGCAGGCGTTCCCGCTCGCAGGCCTCGAAGCGCACGCTGGCGCCGGTGAGTTCGTTGACCCGCTCGCGCAGCGCGAGGGCGTCGCTCAGCACGGCGACGGAAAGGGGGGAGCTGCCCGGCAGGCGCAGCGCGAAGTTGGCGCGTGCGGCGGCGAGCGCCGTGGCCCGTTCGAAACCGAACACGGCCGTCTGCCGGGCGCCCGCGAGGTGGCTGAGAGCGGCGGTCAGCCTTCGGTACGAGCGCCAGTCCGCTTCGAGTACCTGATCGGCCTCAGCGAGCACCCGGCTCATTCCCGGCGCCGTGAGGTCGGGGCCCACCATGAGGGTGCGGGCCCCGACCTCACGCGCCGCCCGGACCGTCTGCACACGGGGGTTGAGCAGAACAGCCAGGGGTGTGGGGGGTGGATTCACCGGGCGCTTCCCAGCGCACCAGGTGCGCCAGACCGGAAGCGCGCGGTGAGCCGTCCGGCGGAACGGCCACCCCGCTTGGTCACCGGTCTGGAATCGCCGTGGGGGGAGCGGCGATCATCGGTGATGTGGCAAGACGACGAGCGGAGCGCCCAGGCAGCGGATCCCACCCGGCCCCAACCCGGTGCCTGGGCGGGTATCTGTGCGGCGTGGCGACGGTGTTCGGGCGTGGTCGTTCCCGTCGCGCGTGCCGCGGGCTCTCCGTTGGATGCGAGCGTGGTCATGGCTCTCTCCGGGAATGCTCGGTCGTCCCGCCTGTTATCCGGCCGTCACTGCCAGATGTTGTCGGTCGCGCTCGCAGACGAGACGGTGCTCTTGTCGGCGGCGGACGCGGCGCCGGCCACACCGAGCGTGGCCCCGACAGCGGCCAGACCCACAATCACAGATGCCGCGAACACGCGAGTCAGTCTCTTCACAGGACGCCTCCCTAAATGTGCCTGGCGACCACGAAGCTGTCGCCTTCAGTCAGGAGTCGATATTTGCGACTTCCTGCCCTCTAGCCAAGTGTTTTGCCCTGGCAGTATGTCGCCTGGCGGATTGTCGCCGAGCGGCGGGACGGGATCGAGGAAGCTGGAACCGTGCGGAAGACTTGCAAGATAGACGAGGTCACGGCACGTGTGTACCGACTTCGCGTGCTGCACCCGAACGACTCGGCGGAGCAGCTCGCGAGCCGCGCCGGACTGGACGCGGCGGAGGTCGTGCGCCGCGAGGCCGCGCTCGCGGAGCTGAGCCTGCTGCAGCGTTCGCCGGGCGGCGGCTGGTCGGCGGTCTCCCCCGAGACCGCCGCCGACACGCTGCTGGCGCCCGCCCTGCGGGACGTGCTGGAGCGGCAGACCGCCATCGCCGCCGCCCGCGCCCAGCTGCACGCGCTGACCGGCGAGTACCTGGAGGCCCGCAGCATGCGCTCGGCCAAGGGCCGGGTGGAGGTCATCGAGGGCATCGACAACATCCGCTCGGTCATCGACGACCTGGCCCGCAACTGCAAGAGCTCGGTGGACGTGCTCAGCCCCGGCGGGGCGCTGCGGGAGGAGGCGATACGATCCGCCACCCCGCTCGACCTGGACACGCTGGCGCGCGGCGCGCGCATACGCCTGCTGCTCCAGCACACCGCGCGCAAGCACAAGCCGACCGCCCGGTACGCGGCCGAGATCAGCGCCGCGGGCGCACAGATCCGGACAACCGGAGTGCTGCCCTCCAGGCTGCTCATCTACGACGACGAGGCCGCCGTCCTCCCCGTCGACACCGAGGACACCGCCGCGGGTGTGGTCCTCGTCCGCGACCCGGCCGTCCTCGGCTTCCTCCAGCGCCTCTTCGTCCACCACTGGGAGCGCGGTCTGGAGTTCACCGCCGAGGAGGAGCAGAACGGCCCCGAGCCGACCCAGCTCGAACGCGACGTGCTGCTGCTGATGGCGGCGGGCAAGAAGAACGAGGTCATCGCCCACCAGCTCGGCGTCTCGCCGCGCTCGGTCAGCCGCATCGTCGCCAGCCTGCTGGACCGGCTCGGCGCCGACAGCCGCTTCCAGGCCGGCGTCCGCGCCGCCATGAACGGCTGGATCTCCTGACGCGGCCCCCTGCGGGGCGGCCCGGCCGCGACCTCCGGCGGGACACGGCCGGGCGCTGCCCGCCCCGGGCGACGAAAGCTGACATTCTTCCCCTGTCGCCACAGAACGGACAACAGTGGGGAGCCGCCGTCATGGGCCAGGGCGTGCACGTACAGGAGCTGCCGGGCATCGGCAAGCGCTTCGACATCGACCTCGAACGCCCCGACCAGCGCGTCTCCGTGGTCGTCCACGCGGCCGGCGGACGTGACGTCTACGTCTTCACCGGCCACGACTCCGACCCCACCGCAGTCCTCGAACTCACCGAGGAGCAGGCCCGCAAGGTCGGCGCCGTACTCGCCGGCACCTTCTTCGACGGCTGAGCCCCCGCCGCCGTGCACGCTGACCTCGTCGGACTCGGCGCCGTCCTGCTCATCGCCGGGCTCGTCGCACGCGGCGCCCGCCGCATCGGACTGCCGTCCGTCCCCTGCTACATGCTCGTCGGCATCCTGCTCGGCCCCGGCACCCC
>NZ_WMLF01000409.1 GCF_014156695.1 Streptomyces durbertensis
AACCTCTTCACTGCCGAATCCGCCGATCGGAGGGACTCCGTCGCTCAGAGTCACCAATCCGGCACCGAGCAGCAAGAATGGAAGCCGACCAGCCTCCCGCCCGGCCCACTCAAGCCGGGCCGGCGCCCTCTCTTGTCCTTCCGCTCGTCCGTCCCTCCGTAGCCCCGCCTCACTGGAGCGCCCCAGCCGTGGATGCCAGCACCGTGCCGCGCTGCCCCTTCGACTTCGCCGACGCGTTGGAGTTCGACCCCACGCTCAGACGGCTGATGACCGAGTCCCCGGTGACGCGCGTGCGGCTCTCCTACGGACAGGGCGAGGCGTGGCTGGTCACCCGGTACGACGACGTGCGCACGGTGACCACCGACCGCCGCTTCAGCCGCGCCGCCGTCGCCGGGCTCGACTTCCCGCGCATGACACCCGAGCCGATCGTCCAGTCCGAGTCGATCAACCTCATGGACCCGCCGGCCAGCACCCGCCTCCGCCGCCTCGTCGCGCAGGCCTTCACCAAGCGCCGCGTGGAGGCCATGCGCCCCGCCACGCAGCGCATCGTCGACGGCCTCCTCGACGCGATGGCCGAGCACGGCCCGCCCGCCGACCTCGTCCGCCACCTCTCCTCGCAGCTGCCGCTCACCACCATCTGCGAGGTGCTGGACATCCCCGGCCCCGACCGGCGCACCCTCCAGCAGCGCGCGATGACGATGATGGCCACCGACCCCGCCACCCGGGAGCGCGCCGTCACCGCCAAGGCCGAACTGCGCGGCTACTTCGCCGACCTCACCGCCCGCCGCCGCCGCGACCCGGGCGACGACCTCATCAGCGTCCTCGCCACCGCCCGGGACGGCGACGAGGCCCTCAGCGACGACGAACTCACCGTCATGGCCATGGTCCTGCTGATGACCGGCCACGACACCAGCACCTACCAGATCGGCAACATCACCTACACCCTGCTCACCCACCCCGAACAGCTCGCCAAGCTGCGCGCCGACCCGACCCGGCTGCCGCAGGCGATGGACGAGCTGCTGCGGTACATCCCCTTCCGCAAGGGCGTCGGCATCCCCAGGATCGCGACCGAGGACGTCGAACTCGGCGGTGTCCTGATCCGCGCCGGCGACGTCGTACACGTCTCCTACCTCGCCGCCAACCGCGACCCGGAGCGCTACGACAACCCCGACACACTCGACCTGGACCGCACGGCCGGCGGCCACATGACCTTCGGCTGGGGCGCGCACCACTGCGTCGGCGCCCCCCTGGCCGTCATGGAGCTGGAAACCGCGATCGGCACGCTGCTCGCGCGCTTCCCCGACCTGAGACTCGCCGTCCCCGCCGACGAACTGCGGTGGAACACCGACTCCATCTGGCGCTACCCACTGGAACTTCCGCTCGCCTGGTAGGCGACGCTCCTGACCAGAGCCGGCGGCGGCCCGGCCCGCCCGAGCCCGCCGCCCCTACCGGCCCTCACCCGGGGGAAACCCATGGCAACACTCTGCCGGCCCGCCGTCGCGGTCCCGGAACACGTCATCACCAGCGAGGACACCCTCGAACTGGCCCGCCGACTCCACGCCGACCACCCGCAACTCCCGCTGGCGCTCCGGCTCATCGAGAACACCGGCGTCCGCACCCGGCACCTGATCCGACCGATCGAGGAGACCCTGCGGCACCCGGGCTTCACCGCCCGCAACCGCGTCTACGGCCAGGAGGCCAGACGCCGCGTGCCGCCCGTCGTCGAACGCGCCCTGACCAACGCCGAGCTGACCGCCGAGGACGTCGACCTCATCGTCTACGTCTCCTGCACCGGCTTCGAGATGCCCTCGATGACCGCCTGGCTCATCAACAACCTCGGCTTCCGCCCCGACACCAGGCAGCTCCCCATCGCGCAGCTCGGCTGCGCCGCCGGCGGTGCGGCGATCAACCGCGCCCACGACTTCCTCACCGCCTATCCGGACGCCAACGTCCTCATCGTCTGCTGCGAGTTCTGCTCGCTGTGCTACCAGCCGAGCGACCTGGACGTCGGCTCGCTGCTCTCCAACGGCCTCTTCGGCGACGCCGTCGCCGCCGCCGTCGTGCGGGGCGGCGACGGCGGGCACGGCGTCCGGCTGCGACGCAACAGCTCCTACCTCGTGCCCGAGACGGAGTCGTGGATCTCCTACGCCGTCCGCGACACCGGCTTCCACTTCCAGCTCGACAAACGCGTCCCCACCACGATGCACATGCTCGCCCCGGCCCTGCGGGCCCTGGCCGACCAGCAGCGCTGGGTGATGTCCGAGCTGGACTTCCACATCGTGCACGCCGGCGGCCCGCGCATCCTCGACGACCTGTGCGCACTGCTCGACGTCGACCCGCACATGTACCGGCACAGCCGCGCCACGCTCACCAGCCGCGGCAACATCGCCAGCTGCGTCGTCTTCGACGCCCTCGACCGCGTCTTCGCCGAGGGCCACCTCACCGGAGGCGCCCGGGGCGTCGTCGCCGGCTTCGGCCCCGGCATCACCGCCGAACTCAACCTCGGCACCTGGCAGGTCCCGGCCATCCCGGCCGCCGCCACCGGACACCCGGCCCGGGAGGCGACCCTCGCCCCCGCCCCCTGAGCCGTCGCCATCCGACCGCGCGCCCGGGCCCGCCGCGCCGGGCCCGCCCCACGGGCGGACCCGGCGCGTCCAACTGCCGGCGGCCTACCGGATGTAGACGAGACCGTCGGTGGTGATGGTGGGCCGCCCGGAGGTGGCGACGACCTCAACGGTGACGGTCCGCTTGGCGCTGGTGTCCCACGTCTGCGTCCACACCGCGTCGCGGTACCTCGTCGTGGCGGACTTCAGGTCCACGGTCTTCACCCGCTTGCCGTCGACGAGGACGTGGACCTGCCCGGAGGAGGAGGCGCGGGAGAAGACCAGGGCGGCGGAGCGCCCGGTGAAGGTGTAGGTCAGCTTGGAGCCCTTGGTGCCGCTGGAGTACGACTTCCCGCCCAGGTAGCGGGAGTCGCTGCGCGTCGTCCAGGTACCGCTGCGAGTCGCGGCGGTCTCCTGGACGATGACGGGGGTGAACGACGGGGAGGCGTTGCGAACGTTCCCCGCGAGGTCGGTCGCGCGCATCTGCCAGGCGGTGGCGGTGCCGGGGACGGCGGTGTGGTTGGCGCCGGTGGTGGTCGCCGCGTAGGTCTTGGCGACCGGGGCCAGCAGGCGCACGTTCTTCAAAGCCGTGTTGTCGGTCGCGGCCCAGCTGAGCCGGACGGGCACGGCGTTCGCCTCCACGATCCCGGTGCGCAGGCCGAGCGTGGGCCTGGTGGTGAACGTCGGCGCGGTGGTCTCGGCGACAACCGTCGCGGTCGGCGTGGTGGCGGCCTTCCCCGACTGGTGGATCGCCCGGACCGCGACCCTGTGCGTACCGAGCGGCAGGGCCGTGGTGGCGGTCCGCACGTTGCCCTTGGTTGTGGCGACGACCTTGCCGTTGACGAGCAGTTCGTAGCGGCTGATCAGGGAGGCCGGAGTAGTGGCCGTCCACTCCACGGTGATCTCGGAGCGGGTGTAGGTGGTGCCGTCCTTCGCACCGCCGCCGGTGACGGCGGTGACGGCAAGACCGGTCACGGGACCGGCGGCACGGGCGCGGATAGTGCCGAGCTGCGTGTACAGCCGGTCGCCGGGGCAGAGGGTGTTGAACCCGTCCCGGTGCCCGTGGATCGCGGGCAGCGTACGCACGGCGCCCTTCTTCCAGCTCTGCCCGGCCAGGCTGCGGCCGTCAGCACCCGCGACGAGCGTGGCGGTGCCGTCCGGCTGCACGCCGTACTGGCCGAGCTTCCACGCGGCGACCCGCGCCACGGCGGTCAACGCCACGCTGGCCGCGTTCACGTCGGTGTGGGTGCCGAGCACGGCGATGCCGGTGGTCTCGGTATTGAAGCCGTAGGCGTGCGCGCCCATCACCGGCCGGTCCACGCCGCCCTTGCGCCCCTCGAAGACCTTCCCGCACTTGTCGACCAGGAAGTTGTAGCCCAGGTCGCGCCACCCGAGGGTCCGCGTGTGGTACGCGTAGATGCCGCGCACGATGGCGGGGGAGTTGGCGCAGTCGTAGTTGTTGGTCTCGGCGGTGTGGTGCACCACCACCGCCTTGATCCGCCCGTCCGGCAGATACACCGGCTCCTCAAGGCTCATCGACTCGTCCGCACCCCACGCCGCCCGACTCACGATCGGCGGACGCGGCGCGCTGGACGGCGGCGCCGGCGGCTCGGTCGTCTCCGGCGCCGACGGGGAGGGACTACCCGTCGGCGGCTCACTCGTCGGCGGCACGGTCGGTGTCTCGGACTCGCTCGGCTCCGGCGTCAGGGACGGCTCCGGGCTGGGAGAGGGCTCCGTGCTCGGTTCCACGGGCGCGGACTCACCCGGCTCCGGCGACGGCCCCTCCGACCCACCCGGCCCGGGCAGTTCAGGCTCCGGACTCACCGGATCGTTGACCGGCCGGACCCCGAACGGCATCCCCCCACCGACGTACGCGGCGGGCCGGGCGCCGGTGCCCGCACCGGGACCGGCCCCCGGATCGATCATGTCCAGCCGCAGACCCTCGGGCAGCGCGTCGGACACCCGACCCTCACCGGTCACCCGCACCTCCACACCGTCCGACGGACCCACCCACGCCGGCTCGGTACCGCCACGCGACGCACGCTCCACGTCCGCCGCGCCACGCTCCGGCTCCAGCACCAACCACCGGGACCACTCACCGGAACCGACCGCCCGCGTCCGCGCCTCGACCTTCACCGCCGCCGCGGCCTTCGGGTCCGTCCACGTCACGCCCAGCATGCTGAAACGTTCCGTCTTGCGCTGCTCCAACTCGGCCCGACGCCCGTCCCCGCGCACCTCAAGCTCAACAGCCCGGGTCTCCACCGGCCCGTCCGCCGGGCCCTCGGCCGCCGCACCCCCGGGCCGCCGCAGGTCGTCCTCCCCGGACCACGGCGTCGGCCCACCGGCCAACCC
>NZ_WMLF01000041.1 GCF_014156695.1 Streptomyces durbertensis
GACCACCACGGAGCACACGACGGCGACCCGCAGCCACTCGGTGCTCAGGAGTTGCAGCGCGCCGGCCGCCTGCCAGGCGAGGAACAGCTCGGGGTGCAGCAGCACCACGGCCATGCTGCCGGTGACCGCCGCCGCCGCGTATCCGGCGCCGGCGGCCAGCATGCCCGCGGCGGCCGCCAGCACCGGCGGGCGCCGCCGGGTGTGGCTGACCAGGCGCAGTACGAGCATGCTGTCCGGTCCCGGGCTGCAGACCACCGCCGTACAGCTCGCCAGGAAGGCCGGGCTGGCGGCGACGGCGAGGGCGGTCGAACTCACCGGTGTCCGCCGGCGTCGACGGCCACCGGCCCGGGGCGGGGCTCGTGGCCGGGCTCGGACTCGGACCCGGGCTCGTGGCCGTGGTCGGGCTCGGGCTCGGGCTCGGGGGTGACGACGAGGGCGGCCTCCATGGCGCGGACCGCGGCGGTGTCGTGTGCGACCTGGGCGGCGTCGGGGTGTGCGAGCACGACAAACCCGAGGGTGAGGGTGGCCAGCAGGTCCCGGGTGGTCTCGAGGCGGTCGCCGTCCTGGATGCGGACGGCCGAGTGGTGGTAGGACGGCAGGTCCGTGATCCCCTTGAGAGCGGCGGTGTTGGAGACGATGCCGGCCCGGCGGGCGATGAGGAACACGACCGTCATGTGGCGTCGCAGCCGGTAGCTCTCGGGGGCGGCCTCTCCACGGGCGAACCAGCGGACCGCGCGGTGTACCTGGCTGTCCCCGGTCGCGGTGAGGTTGAACGCGGGGTGTCCGCCGCCGTGCGGGCGGGAGTTGATCTCGATGAGTCGCGGACCTTCGGCGGTCAGCATGATCTCGATGTGCGCGGCGCCGTTGCGCAGGCCGACCGCGTCGAGGACCGCCTCGGCGTAGCGGGTCAGTACGGGTACCGCCGGGTCCTCGGGCGCGACCCAGGTGAGGCTTTCGTAGACGGCCATCTGCGCGCCGTTGTCGACCTTGCCGTAGCGGCACACGTCGGCGACCGTGTGCCTGCCCCGGTGGCTGAAGGTGTCGACGACAAACTCGGTGCCGTGGGCGTATTCCTGGACCATCATCCGGTCGTTGAGGTTCTGCCACAGGTTGACGCGGCCGAGTTGCTGGTCGAACGGGGCCCGCCAGTCGGCGCCGGCCGGTACCCGGGTGACTCCGTCGGTGCTTCCGCTCTTCGGCGGTTTGACGACCAGGTCGGTGCCGTGCAGGCCCTCCCGGTCGATCCATGCCCGTACGGCCTCCGGGTCGTCGGTGCAGATCTGACGGATCGCCGGTACGCCGGCGGCGTGCAGGGCCTCGGCCATGGCGCCCTTGTCGCGGCGCGCGGCGGACAGCGCCGGGGAGTTGGCCTGGTCCGGGAGCAGCCGCTCGGTGAGGCGGTCGGCGAGTTCCACGCCGCTCTCGGCGCCGGCGATCACACAGAGCGGCGAGAGCGGGCGCAGTTCGGCGACCAGCCGTTCCAGCTCGCCGTCGTGGGCGAGCAACCGCTGGTAGCGGGTGGGGTCCCAGGAGTCGGCGTAGGCCGGGGGGACCTCCGGCAGGGAGCTGACCGCGAGCGAGGGGACACCGAACGCGGCGAACTCCGGCGCGTACTGGGCGCCGGAGGAGAACGGGTCGACGATGACGGCCGGCTGTGCGGGGTGCGCGGGGCTCAACGGGGGTCCTGTCTGCGGAGGGCGGCCCGGGGGCCGCCCTCCGGCGGGTCACGCTCCGGCGGCGAGCGCCGGGGACAGCGGAAGGTGGCAGTGTTCGACGGGGACGTCGGCGGGGCCGGGCAGCACCGCGGTCACGGTGTCCCCGGAGCGGACCGCCGGCACCTGGCGGCGCAGCCTGCTCAGCGAGGTGCCGCGCTCGTGCCAGGGGCACACCAGTCGCCGTCCGGCCGCGTCGACCGTGGCCAGGTTGAGCGGGCCGCCCCGGTGGGGGCAGGAGGCGGGCAGCACGGAGCCGCCGGTCTCGGTGCGGATGTACACGTAGGGCAGGTCGGCGACCCGGACGCAGTTGTCCGCGCCGCTGACCTTGAACGTCACGACAGGCATGCGCGGTGGTCTCCGACCGAGAAGATCTGGTAGACGCACTCCTCGGACTCGATGATCGCGCCGTGCAGTCGGTTGCGCTGGATCACCGTGCCCTCGCCGGCCTCCAGGATCCGGTACGAGTTGAAGCCGCTGACAAACCGCATCGTGCCGCTGACGATGTGGCAGAGCTCGTCGCCCTCGTGGCTGTGGGTGTTGGACAGTTCGCCGTAGGGCTCCACGATGTCGGCCACCGGTGGGGTCACCCGGCCCTCGCGGATCGCCTCGTACACCGGGTCGTGCAGTTCCTTGTACCGGTCGGCGTCGTCCATCCACGCGATCTGGGTGGCGAAGTCCTCGTCGGCGATCGTGCTCAGCAGCCGGAACTCCTCGATGCCGCGCACGATCTCCGGGATGATCTGCTCGCCGTGACGCTTGATCAGCGGCTTCACCAGCTTCTCCAGTGCCATCCGGCCGTGGTGCTGGTCGATGTGGACGTGCTCGGAGAAGTACCGGGCGTCGGCGCTGCCGTCGAAGACGTCCTTGAGGAGGTTCTCCGCGCGTCGGCAGAAGTCGACGAGGGTGCTTTCGGTGTAGTACAGCGCGCCGACGTAGCGGAAGAAGTGCTCGTGGTTCTTTCCGAGATAGTGGAAGTAGTTGTTCAGGGCCAGGCTGGATACCAGGTAGTACTGCCAGTACCGGTGCAGGTCGGCACCGAGCCCGACGGATTCGAGGGTGGCCTCGAAAAGGGTGCTGTGCTTTGTCTCGTGAACGCCGTACCCGTACTCGTCGATCAGGATCTTGAACCATTCGGACTGCTCGTCGCCGTAGTAGCCGAGAACGTTCCGGGCCATGGGAGAGGCTTCGGAGAGGAAGTCCGGGGCGAACTGGATCAGCCACATCCGGGCCGCCCGCTGCGGATCGGAGGAGTCGCGGATCGCCTTCTCGGCGGCGGACGGCTCTCCCGGGGCGTAGACGTCCAGCTCGTCCAGGTAGGCGAGCAGGCCCTCGGTCGTCCAGTCCCCGCTCACCTCCACCTCCTCGTCGAGGAAGCCGAAGGCAAAACGTTCCAGCGCCGGTCGGATCAGCTCGCCGCGGGCCCGGTTGCCCGGGCTGTAGTAGCGGCGGAAGTCCTCCGCGAGTTCGCCCAGCCCGGCCTTCGGGAAGAACACCAGGTCGGCCTCGTAGATGCTGGTGAGCAGGCGCTGGGCGGCCAGGCTGCTGTACTCCAGGATCCGCTCGCGGCCCGGCACCCGGTCGAAGTCCAGGTAGGGCAGCACCTGCGGGCGGAGCTGACGGCGGTAGGGGTTGTCGGAGTTCTCCCACTCCTCGTTGTCCGTGTAGAGCGGGTTGGCGGCGTACGCCAGGACGGCCTCGCGCAGCGCGTCACCGCGCAGCTCGAACGGTTCGTGGGGAACAGGGGTGTGCGACATGATCGGGTGTGCCTTCCGCTGGTGGGTGGGACCTCGGTCCGGCGGCGTCGCGCCGTGGTCACGCGAGGGACAGGCTGGTCTCGCTCCAGACGAGGTCGAGCGTCACGGTGGAGCCGGCCTCGGCCTCGACGGGCTTGGCGAGCGGGATCAGCGCCTGCATCCAGTGGGAGCCGACGTTCTCCGGCGAGTTGCGCAGGGTGACGCCGCCGCCCAGGTCCATCTCGAACCAGGCGACCAGCGCGTGCACCGTCCCCGACTCGCGTACCGGCACGGCGAGTCCGCGCTCCCCGGGGCCGAGCGGGCCCGTGGCGAAGTCGAAGGACACCAGCTCGACCGGCTCCGAGAGGGTGCGGTGCGGCCAGGTGTGCAGCCGGATCGGGAAGTGCCCCGGGGTGGCGAAGGTGTTCAGCCGCGACACGTCGAAGCCGCTGGCCAGGTTGACACGGTTGAGGTTCACCGCGTTCTCGCTCTGCAGCAGCGCGCCCAGCAGCCTGGCCCGCTGCGGAAGCATCACGCCGTCCGCGGCGAGCAGTTCGCGCCGGGCGTGACGGATCGAGGGGAGGATGCCCTCGCCGATCAGGCCGCAGTCCACGATCTCGGAGATCACCGCGTCCACCCGTCGGGGCAGTTCCCGGCCGACCGCCAGCTCGTCGGAGCGGCACGCCAGCACGGTCACCCGGTCGGCGAAGCCCTCGGCCGCCACGACCTGCCGGGCCACCTCCACCATCAGCGGGTTGGCCTCGCAGCTGTACACGTGGGCGGCCCCGGCGCGCACCGCCATCATCGCCAGCAGGCCGGTGCCCGCGCCGATGTCCAGCACCGTGCCGCCCCGCGGGACGACCCGCTCCAACGCGGTCGCCAACGCGTCGTTGCGTTCGTGGTCGTTGAGCATCGCGAAGTGCCAGCGCGGCACCGCCTCGCGGGCGAAGTCCCGGAACTCGGGGACCGCCGTCGACAGGCCCTCCGGCGCGGCGAGCACCCGCGCCGTCGCCTCCGCGACCCGGCTCAACTCCTGGGCCCTGGCGCGCAGTCCCGCCAGCGCCAGCCGGACCTCCCCCTCAGCCGTCGGACTGGTGACACTCGTCAACCTGGGCATGTCGATTCTCAGACTCCTGACAGGAATGACTTTCGAGACACGCGTGCGTGGAAACCGCGGCTACTTCAACCGGAGGAACACACCCCGCAGGACTTCATGCCGAAATCAACTCGCCACGAGTCACTGGCAGGCGGGATGTCGTCACCGGATATCGACTGGATTCGGCAGGGCGAAGAACGAGGACTCGTGCGGCGCTTTTCCGTCGAAGTGGCTTGCTTTCGTCCAGGCCGATTAGAGCACTCCCCGAGTCGGAGTGGCAAGCACCCTTGAAACGAACGGTACTTACGCCTTCGAGTCGAGCTCCGAATCGTCCGGAACACCGCCTTCCGAATCGGCCGGGCGTGGGGTTCGAGACACCTTTCGAGCAGGCGTTTCCAGTCGCCCCTCCAGTCGGAGGGCGGCGGCCGTCATCGCCAGGGTGGTGTGCCGGTACCAGGCCACCCAGCTCCGCACCTGATGACTGCTCAGCCCCGCTCGCTCGTCGGCCTCGCGGACCGCCCGGGCGGCGGCCGCGCCCGCGGCCGCCGTCGCCCGCGCCGCCGGAACACCCGGAGCGGTGACCGGCGCGTGCAGCAGGAAGCGCGAGGTGTACCCCGACGCCTGCCTGCGGGCCAGCAGGGTCAGCCGGAACCCCGGGGCCGGGCGCCCGTAGACCGGCCCCAGTCCTCTGCCCAGTAAGTGCCAGGCCTCCTCCCGGCCCGCCTCCACGCGCGGCGTCGCGGCCTCCGGTTCCGGTGCCGGCCCCGGCAGCTGCGGGAGTTCCACGCAGAACGGGAGCCTGCGACGGCACAGCCACTGGCGCAGCCGGGGGTCGGCGAAGTCCGGGCCTGCGACCACCCAGTCGACGGGCACCTCGGCCGCCGCCGCGCGCTCCAGCATCCGCTGTCCGAGATCAGCCATGCCACGGTCCCGCACGTGCTCCGCCGGGACCCCGGCCCGCGCACAGCGCGCCGGGTCCGACACCCACTGCGGCGGCAGGTGCAACTCCCGGTCGATCAGCGCGCCCACACCCCCCGAGACGTAGCACAGCAGGGCGGCGACCTGGGTGTTGCGCTCCCGCCCCGTCCCTCGGGCCCCGGTAGGGGTCACCGCGACCGCGCTTCTGCCCGCCCGCGCCGTCTCGTGCCGGCGCAGCACCAGGCAGGGCCCGGAAGCCCCCAACAGCGTGACGACGTGGGCGCGGACACTGTCGCGCAGCTGGTCGGCGTCCCACACGGCGCGGGTGAGCAGCCGCTGCGTGCTCCACGCGCTGTCGGCGCCCGCCCGTACGGCGATCTCCGCCGCGCTGCCCCGGGCGGGGTCGGCCAGCAGGGCTCGCACATAGGCCAGCGCCCGGTCCCGCGGCTCCACGCGGGTGAAGCGCTGCCCCAACAGTTCCAGCAGGTCCGGGCGGGGGCCGGCCGAGCCGTCGACCCGGACGTGGGGGGAACGGGACGAGACCTCCATGACCGCGACCTCCGATAGGTCTAGACCTATAGATGTGCCGCGAGAGTAACCGGTCGAGCACCACTCGGTAAGCCTTGATTGCTCACCGTTTCTGAGGTAAACGCGCGAGACCGCACGGTCCGCCCCGACCCGTCCCGGTCCGGCACGGTCCTGCACGGCCCCGCGCGGCCCACTTCGCAACCCGACCGCCGCACCCGGTGTTCCCCCTCACGCCCGGCCCGACAGATCCATCCGACGAACCCATGCATGCGAGGCGTGAGATGAGCGAAACCACCGAACTGAGCGCCACCCGGCTCGCCCAGGCGATCCGCGACCGCGAGGTCTCCCCGGTCGAGGCGGTCCAGGCGGCGCTGGACCGGATCGAGAAGACCAACCCGGCCCTCAACGCCTTTGTGACCGTCTGCGGCGAACGCGCCCTGGAGCGGGCCGCCGCCGCCGAACGAGCCCTCGACGACGGCAGCAGGACGGGCCCCCTGCACGGCGTCCCGATCGGCGTGAAGGACCTCGACCCGGTGGCCGGCGTCCGCACGACCCGCGGCTCCCTGGTCTTCGCGGAGGACGTCCCGCAGGAGACCATCCTGTGCGTCGAGAAGCTGGAACAGGCCGGCGCGATCGTCGTGGGGAAGACCAACACCCCCGAGTTCGGCTTCAAGGCCACCACCGACAGCGCCCTGTTCGGCCCGGCCTCCACACCCTTCAACCGGGCCATGAACGCCGGCGGTTCCTCCGGCGGCAGCGCCGCCGCCGTCGCCTCCGGCATGGTGCCGCTCGCCCAGGGCTCCGACGCCGGCGGCTCCCTGCGGGTGCCGGCCGCGTTCTGCGGAGTCTTCTCGCTGATGCCGAGCTTCGGCCGGGTCCCCGTGCCCGCCAAGCCCAACGCCTTCCGCCGCTACAACCCGATGGTCTGCTACGCGCCCCTCGCCCGCACCGTCGCCGACGCCGCCCTCGGTGTCGACCTGATGTCGGGCGCCCACCCGTACGACCCGTACTCCTACCCCGCCCCCGAGAAGCTCACCGACGAACTCCACGGCGACCTCACCGGCCTCACCGTCGCCTACAGCCCCGACCTCGGCGGCTACCCCGTCGAAGCCGAGGTGGAGACCGCCGTCCGGGCCGCCCTGCCCGCGCTCCGCGAGGCGGGCGCCACCGTCGAGGAGGTCGACTTCCGACTCCCCCTGCCGCACGCCGAACTGACCGCCATGTGGCGCCGGTACCTGTCCGTCGCCCACGCCGAGTCCGCCGCCATCTCGCGCGACAACGGCATCGACCTGCTCGGCGCCTACGCCGGCTCCATCGACCAGGGCTACCTCGACTCGGTCCGGGTCGGCGAATCCCTCAGCGCCGTCGACTTCCGACTCGAGGACCTCGACCGCACCCGCGTGCTGTACGCCTTCGAGGCGCTGTTCGACCGCTACGACCTCGTGGTCAGCCCGGTCAACGCCGTCGCCGGCGTCCCCAACTCCGCCGGACGCGACACCGTCGGCCCCGACACCGTCGAGGGCGAAGCCGTCGACCCGTTTGTCGGCTGGTCGCTCACCAGCCCCTACAACCTGATCGGCAGCCCCGCCGCCTCCGTGCCCGTCGGCCGGGCCCGCAACGGCGTCCCCGTCGGCCTGCAGGTGGCCGCCCGCCGCCGCGGCGACGCCCTGGTCGTCCGCGCCGCCGCCGCCCTCGAAGCCCGCCTCCCCTGGGCCGCCACCTACCGGGACCTCGACCTGGACGCCACCGGCTGACCCGAGGACGCCGCCCGACCGGACCGGCCGCAACCCGACCGCTCCGGTCGGTGTTCCACCCAGGACAACCGACCTCCCCGGCGGGGAGCGAAAGGGGCGCCATCGTGCACACCACCACCGGTGGGCGGACCAGGACCGGCGGCACCGCCCTGCTGGTCCTGCTGATCGGCCAGGCGATGGCCAACATCGACCTGGCGATCGTCAACCTCGCGGCCCCCGCCGTCAGCGCCGACCTCGACGTGGACAGCTCCCAGCTCACCCTCATGGTCACCGCGTACGCGCTGTGCTCCGCCGTGCTCCTGGCCCCCGCCGCGCGACTCGGCGAACACCACGGGGTGCGCCGGGTCTACCTGTGGGGCCTCAGCCTGTTCACGATCGCTTCCCTGGCCTGCGGCCTCGCTCCCGACATCGCGTCCCTGATAGCCGGCCGCTGCCTGCAGGGAGCCGCCACCGCGCTGATGATCTCGCAGGTGCTGGTCGGCATCCACCGCTGGTTCACCGGTACCGCCCGTGCCCGCGCCCTCGGCTGGCACGCCGTCACCCTCTCCGGCGGCGCCGCACTCGGCCAGGTCCTGGGCGGCGTGATCGTCTCCGCCAACCTCTTCGACACCGGCTGGCGGGCCGTCTTCCTGCTCAAGGTGCCCGTCGGCGCCCTCGTCCTCCTGCTCGGCCTCGCCCTGCTGCCGCGCGAGAGGCCCGCCCCCACCCGCACCGGACGCGGCGGCAACGACATCCCCGGCACCGTGCTGCTCGCCGCCACCACCCTCAGCGTCCTCATCCCGCTCAGCCTGGAGCGACCCGACTGGATCTGGGTGCTGCTGCTCGCCTCCGTGCCGCTCGCGGTCCAGTTCCTCCGCACCGAACGGCGGGTCATCGCGCGCGGCGGCAAGCCCGCGCTCGACCTCCGCCCGCTCAGCACACCCGCCGTCCGCTGGTCGCTCACCGCGTACGCCGGCACCACGCTGACGTACATCGCCATGCTCTACCTGCTCTCCCTCCACCTGCAGAAACACCTCGACCTCCCCGCCTGGCAGGCCGGGCTCGTCCCCCTCGGCTGGGTGCTCGCCTTCGGCCTCGCCGGCCCCGTCCTCGGCCGCTCACCGCGCGCCGTCGCCCGCCTCCTGCCGTTCGCCGGCTGCGCGATGCTCACCGTCGCGTACGGGCTCGCCCCCGTGGTGCCGGCCGGGCCGGGTACCGCCGTCTGGCCGCTCACCGCCGCGCTGTGCCTCGGCGGCTTCGGCCTCGGCCTCGCCCACACCTCGCTGCTCAACCTCCTCACCACCGCCGTCCCCCCGCGTCACGCCTCGACGCTCAGCGGCACCGTCAACACCCTCTCCACCGTCGTCGGCGTCATCGGGATCACCCTGTTCGGCTCCGGCTACTCCTGGCTCAACGACAGCGACCGCGCGGGCCCCGCCACCGCCTGGACCCTCACCTGCGCCGGCCTCGCCCTGGTCACCGGGCTGTGCGCGTTCGCCGCCCTGCGCGCCGCCGCCACCGCGCCGAGCCCCTCGGACCCGTCAGATCCGTCAGCCCCCTCAGACCCGAGAGGCGCGGTGGACG
Organism: Streptomyces durbertensis; assembly: GCF_014156695.1. Lineage (GTDB taxonomy): Bacteria > Actinomycetota > Actinomycetes > Streptomycetales > Streptomycetaceae > Streptomyces > Streptomyces durbertensis. The sequence continues at coordinate 9,308 of NZ_WMLF01000041.1, forward strand.
CGGCCGGCGCGGCGGAACCGCCGGACCCGGCCGGCGCAACCAGCACGCCCGGCGCGGTGTTCCCCACCAAGGACCGCCCGGGCCTCTCCACACCCGACGCCGACTGACCGGCCCCCGCGCCCGCCTCGCGACGACCCCGACGTACCACGCACGCACGGCAAAGGACCACCAGCGATGACCCAGCCCCGACTCCACCAACTCCACGCCAAAGCCGCGCTGTTCGACCTCGACGGCACCCTGGTCGCCACCGAGCACCGCAGCCGCGCCGCCTGGACCCGCCTGTTCACCGCGCACGGCCTGCCCTGCGACGACGCGACCCTGGCGACCTTCGTCGGTCGGCGCGGGCAGGAGGCCCTCGCCGACCACGTCCACCGCTTCCCCGGCAGCACCGTCGAGGAACTGTTCGAGGAGGCCTGCGGCTACCTGATGGGCCCGGACATCCCGCCGCCCTTCGCCGTCCCCGGCGCCGCCGAACTCCTCGCCGACCTCAGCGCCCGCGGCGTGCCGCTCGCCGTTGTCACCTCCGGCCTGCGTGCCCACGCCACCGAACTGCTCGACCACGTCGGCGGCGCCGGACTGTTCCAGGTCCTCGTCACCGCGGAAGACGTCAGCGCGGGCAAGCCCGACCCGCAGGGGTACCTGGCCGCCTGCGACGCCCTCGGGGTCCACCCCGCCGACGGCCTCGCCTTCGAGGACGCCCCGGCCGGCGTCCGGGCCGCCACAACGGCCGGCCTCCGCTGTGTCGCCCTCACCACGACCCACCCCGAGGCCGACCTCGCACACGCCGACCTGGTGCTCCCCGACCTCACCACCCTGCGCTGGTCCCGCGACGCCGACACCGACTGACCAGCCGCCGACCCGCCCGGCACACCACACACGCATCGCCCGACCCCGACCGGAGACGACCGCATGTCCGCCGCCGCCCGTCCGTCAGACCCCGCCGCGCTGGCCGCCGCGGCCACCAGCAGCCTGATACTGGTCCACGACCCGGCCGCACGCGCGGTCGGCCCCGACTACTGGGACTGGTCCGCCGACGCCCACCACGCCACGGCGACGGCACTCGGCGACCTCGACGACAACCGGGTCCGGGCCGCCGTCGCCCGACTCGCAGACGACCCCAGCGACAACACCGCCGCGGCCGGGCTCACCCTCGCGCTCACCGACCTGCTGCGCCGGCCCGGCGGGGAGGGCACGGCGGTCGACGCGCTGCGCGCCGCCGCCGCCCGCACCGAGTCGCTGTCCCGGCTGCTCGTGCAGCCCGGCGCGCCGGGCCGGCCCGCGCGGACCGGCGAGGCGCCCGACACCACCGGCCTGCTGGCCGCCCTCGCCCGCGAGCCGCACCACGGCGCGCACCCCGTGGACGCCGCCGTGGTCATCCCGTTCCGCGCGCCCGACGACGTCACGGGCCGGGTACGCAACCTGGCGGCCGTCCTCAACGCGCTCGCCGACCAGTCCCACCCCCGGGACCGCTACCGCGTCGTCGTCGTGGAGAGCGACGCCCGGCCGCGCTGGCGTGAACTGTTCGCCGACGCCTGCGACAGCTACGTGTTCGCACCCGACCCGGGGCGGTTCAACAAGTCCTGGACCGTCAACGTCGGCGTCGTGCACGGTGCCCGGCCCGCCGAACTGGTCTGCGTGCTGGACGGCGACATCCTCGTCGACCGCGACTTCGTCGCACGCGCCGTCGAACGGTTCCGGCAGCCCGGGACCCAGGCCCACTGGCCCTTCGAGGACATGCTCTTCCTCGACGCCGCCGCCAGCGCGCAGGCCGTCCGCGCCCGCTGCCTCGACGGCGCCCCCGACCCGGGCCAGGACCGGCTGCGCGGCGTCCACCTGCGACGGCCCCCCGGCGGCTGCGTCTGGCTGCGCGAGGACCTCTTCACCCGTATCGGCGGCATGGACGAACGCTTCTGCGGCTGGGGCGGCGAGGACCAGGACTTCGTCTGGCGGGCCGAGCGCTACGGCCCGATGGACCGCCACCGCGACCCGCTTGTGCACCTCCACCACGACCGCGCCGCCCACCGCGGCGACGACGGCACACCCTTCTACGAGGACGTCGAACGCGCCGGGTTCTGCAGCTGGCCCTGCGACTCCGACTTCGGCCGGATCGACAGGAACGCCCCGCAGCCCGCCGGGGCCTGAGGATCAACGCCCCACCCGCGGGACGAGAGGTGGCCACCGCGGCCAGTCGACGACCAACTCCCAGACCCCGAGAGCCCGTACACCCCTCACCACCCGAGGACCGAACCATGGACACCCGCCACACCGTCGTCGACACGGACCTCGGCGCGCTCACCGTCGTCGCAGGTGAGCGCGCCCTCACCGGCCTGTACTTCGCCGAACACGCCCGCCGCCCCGCCCAGGAGGCCTTCGGGCCCCGCGTCACGCCCGGTGAGGACGGTCTGCTCGACGACGCCGCTGGACAGCTTCACGACTATCTCGCCGGGCGCCGCAGGGACTTCGCCCTTCCCCTCGCGCCCCACGGGGACGCCTTCCAACTCGACGTGTGGGAACTCGTCGCCACCGTCACGCACGGCACGACCACCACCTACGGCGAGCTGGCCCGTCGGCTCGGCGACGTCCGGCTCGCCCAGCGCGTCGGCCAGGCCGTCGGTGCCAATCCACTCTGCATCCTGATCCCCTGCCACCGGGTCCTCGGCGCCGGCGGCGCCCTCACCGGCTACGCCGGCGGCCTCGCCCGCAAACGGGCCCTTCTCGACCTCGAGGAGCCCGAGGAGACCGCCGCCTCACGCCTGTTCTGACCTGGCCGCCGTGGCACCGACTCCGGCGCCACTGCGGCGACGGTCCTCACCGCCCGCCAGTTGGTGTTGGCCGCCGGCTCGCTGCTGTTCAGCGGCCTCCTCCCGTCGGCCAACCACCACTCCGTCGTCCTCTGGTAACTCATCGGCATCATGCTGCTCGCGGCCCGGCTCGCCGCCCGGCTGGTCACAGCCAAAGTCTCCGAACGACGCTTCTACCCCAAGGGCTAGGGAGGCCCGTTCCAGAAAGCCGACCGCCTCCCCCGGACAGCGGTCTGCCCCGGCGTGTTGCCGCGGACAGACTCAACGCACTACCGCGCAGCGAAACCCACGAACACAGTCCACGCCCTCGCATCGACCGCAAGGCCAGGGCGGGCTATGTCTTTGGAGTCACGTACGTGGACGACCTGTGACCTGGTGGCGACTTCGACGCACTGCCCCCCGTCCCCGGTGCTGTAGCTGCTCTTGAACCACGCCAGTTCGGACTCAACACTCATGTCTCTCCCAGCAACTTCTCTACGTACGCCAGCGATTCACTCGGTGTGAGGGCCTGCGCTCGGAGGATGCCATAACGGGCCTCAAGCTCCCGGACCTTCGACTGCTCCGAGTAGAGGCGACTGTCGCCCTGCACCTCCGCATAGGCGATCCTCCGCCCCTCAGGCGTATCGATCAAGGTGAACGGGCCGCCCAGCGCGCCATGATCCTCTCGACTGACCGGCATGACCTGGATCTCGACGTTTCGCTTGTGCCCGATGAGCAGTACCTGCTCCAACTGGCCCCGCAGTACGTCCCTACCCCCGAGAGGCCGCTGAAGCACGCACTCTTCCAGGACAAAGCTGACCAGCGGCGCAGGCTTTCGGGCATAGATCGCCTGCCTCGCCAGACGTGCACTCATCCCCTGCTCGATCCGGTCCTCATCGAGCAGCGGTCGGCGGACGGAGAACACCGCTCGTGCGTACTCCTCGGTCTGCAACAGGCCCGGAATGGCGTACATCTCATAGACGTGCAGCCCAACAGCCTCCGCCTCCAGCCGTGCCGCGTCTCGGAAGAACGGTGGGTACTGGGCCCGGGCCACCTCCTCCTTCATCTCCTGGAGGACGCCGCCCGCGTCCAGCACCTCGTCCGCCTGGTCGATGAACCTCGGTGGCGGTACCCGGCGTCCCTGCTCGAACGCGGCGATGGTCGACACCGAGTAGCCCGTCCGCGCCCCGAACTCGGGCCGTTCCATCCCCGCCCGCACCCGGAAGCGTTTCAACTGCCGCCCGAAGGCCCGCAGGACGCCGGAGCCGGCCTCCGGTTCGCGCCGGCTCTCCCCGCCACCGTCGTCGCCGCTCGCGGACGCCTCGTCCACCAGTCCCGTCGGTTCGCTCATCTCCCGCCAACACCTCCCAGGGCCAACGCGGGCCCCCGCTCCGCCGTCACGCTCCGTCTCACCGACACCCGCGCACCGGACGCTTACAGCGACTCTCCGTGTGCGCGGCGTATCTGGTCACGCTAGGACGACAGCGGCAGCGTGGGCCACATGAACAGCCCAATCTCCACCCCACGAGCGCACGTCCCCGGCGCCGAGACCGAAAGCGCCGGACTCCGAAACGAGTTCGCGATGGTCTTCACCTCCTCCCCGCGCGGTGCGCGCCTCGCCCGCAGGATGGTCTCCCACCGGCTCGACACGTGGGGGCACCCGTACGGCGGCCGGGTCAACGACACCCTCACCCTGATCACCGCCGAGTTGACCGCCAACGCCGTACGGCACGGGCACGTCGTCGGGCGGGACTTCCACCTCCGGCTCACCCACGGTCCCGACACCGTGCGCGTCGAGGTCACCGACACCCGGACCGAGCGCCTGCCCGTCCTCTCCGACCTGGAGCCGCCCGGCGACGCGGAGTCGGGCCGGGGTCTGCTTGTCGTCGCGGGGCTGGCGACGCGGTGGGCGGTCACCCCGCGCGAGGGCGCGCCGGGGAAGACGATCTGGGCGGAACTGCGCCTGGCGTGAGAGGCGCGGGACTCGGCCATCGGCGACCAGTTCACGCCAACGCCCCCGCCAGGTCAGGCCTACTGGACCGTCACTGTCAGTGTCGGGCGCTAGTGTCGTTCGCCCGACACTGAGCCGGTGAACCCAGGGGGAGCACAAAACCGCCATGCCCGAGAACCACACCGGATACCGCATCTCCGTCATCGACGAGGACCCGCTGCGCGCCCGCAAGGAAGCCCGCGAACTGCTCGCCGCGCTCGCCGAGGCGGACTCCACCGCCAGGCTGGACCTCCCCGGGCCGCGCGTCCCGGCGGGCGACGGCGACAAGGGCGGCCCGTCCGCCGAGACCGTCGGGCTGCTGCTGGCCGCCGGTTCGCTCGTCACCGCGCTGGTGCAGGTGTGGCTGGCGCGGATCCCGCAGCGCACCCTCGTGATCAAGCGGCCCGACGGGGCGGTCCTGCGTGTCACCGGCAAGGAGGCCCGCGAGGACGACACCCTCATCGAGCGGTTCCTCGCGGACGACAACAGCGACGACAACGGCGACAGCGACAACAACGGCGACGGCGCGGCGGCGGGCTGAGCGGCGATGACCGACAACGACCGCCACGCCCTGCTCGTCGGCGTCTCCACGTACGACAGCGACACGTACCAGGACCTCCCGGCGGTGCGGGCCGACCTGCACTACATGCGGGCGGTCCTGGAGAACACCGAGATCGGCATGTACAACGAGTGCGCGGTGGCCGCCGAACCGACGCGCGCGGAGATGCTGCACGCCGTCGAGACGTTCCTGGAGGCGCGACAGCCCAGCGAGACCGCGCTGCTCTACTTCAGCGGGCACGGCGAGTACTGCGAGCAGGACGGCCAGCTGTACTTCCTGACCCGGGACACCGACCCCGCCGACCTGCCGGGCACGGCCGTACCGGCGGAGTTCCTCGAGCGGATGCTCCAGTCCTGCCGGGCGGCATCCAAACTGGTCCTGCTGGACTGCTGCTCCAGCGGTTCCGTCGTCCAGGGCTGGACCGCCAAGGGCCCGGCCGGGGAGCCGGACCGGCCCGCGCCGAGCACGCTGCTGCGGCCGACCGGCGTGTACTTCATCACCGCCTCCGACGCCCTCCAGGCGGCCTCCGCGATGGCGCCGCCCGGGTCCAGCCTCGGCACGTCCCGGTTCACCGGGGAGATCGTCGAGGGGCTGCGCAACGGGCTTATCAGGGACAGGGGTTGGATCACCCCGGACGACCTGTTCGAGTACCTCAACGCCCAGATGAGCCGCAACGGGGTGCCGGAGGAGCAGCGGCCCACCAAGTCGACGATCAGGGCCACCAACAGCCTGCCCTTCGCCCGGTCGGTGGCACGACCGGTGCGGCTCCCCTCGCCGCCCCACGACGCCACCGAGGCCGCCCGGCGCTCCCCCGCGCTGCTGAAGGCGCGGGAGGCGGCCGAGGCGGACGAACGGGACGGCGTCGACCCGCAGCGGCTGCTGCGGTACTACGCGGACTGCCTCACCGCGCAGGCAGCCGCCGGGATGCGGCCCGACCGGGACGCCGGCCGGAACAAGAAGTACTTCCTGCTGGCCCAGGGCGAGGAGACCATCCAGTCGGGCCGGGGCCCGCACATCGTCGCGCCCGGCTCCCTGCCCCGGCCCCACAGCGGTGGGTCCGGGTCAGGCTCAGAGCCGGAGACTCGGCAGGAGTACTGGTACGGGTATCCGGCGATCACGCTGCCCGCGCGGGACGGCGGCCGGGGACGGCGCGCGACGGTGGAGCTCGCGCCGCTGCTCGTCCAACCGATGGAGTTGGCCCCGGACGAGGACGGCCAGGACATGCTCCGGCCCAGCGGCCTGCCGTCCCTGCACAGCGGCGTCGTCTCGGAACTCCTCGACGCGGGCGACGCCGCCGACCTCGTCGCCCGCTGGCAGCCGGCCTGGCAGGAGGGCAACGACGTCCAGATGCTGCGCGCCGTGCGGGAGCTGCTGGACGAGCTGGGGCTCCCCGAGCTCGAACCGCTGGACCCGTCCGCGCTGAGCGACCGCACGGTCATGCAGGCACTGCGGCCCGGCGCGCACAACGCGGCCGTGCTGCTGGTGCCCTCGGACGCGGAGGCCAAGGCCACCCAGGCGCTGGTGCAGAACCTCCTGAAGATCTCCACGCAAACCGAACAGATTCCCGGCACCGCCCTGGGCACGCTGCTGGCCGGCGGCGCCCGGCAGGCGCCGGCCGCCGTCACGGCCCCGGCGGACCCGGTGACACCCGTCGCCCCGGGGCCCTGCAACGAGAGCCAGGAGCAGGTGATCTCCTCGGCGATGACCCAGCCGCTGACGGTGGCGACGGGGCCGCCCGGCACGGGCAAGAGCGAGGTCGTCACGGCGGTCGTCACCACCTGCGTCGCCGCCGGGCAGTCGGTGCTGGTGGCCTCCACGAACAACGAGGCCGTGAACGTCGTCGCCCAGCGCTGCGACGACATCGCGCCCGGTCTGCTGATGCGGACGGGCAACGCGGAGGCGCTGGAGCGGGAGGCGGCCAAACTGGAACGGCTGCTCGCCGAACCGGCCGGGACCGCGCGACGCGGATCGGCCACCGTGGGCGGCGAGTTGCGCAACACCCGGACGACCGCCGACCGGCTACGGGAGGAGGCGGCGCAGCGGATCGGTGAGGAGACCCGGCTGCTGGGCCTGCTCCGCGACCGGGAGGAGCGCACCACCGCCCTGGGGCTTCCCCTGCCCCTCCTCGAAGGTGCCTGGACGGCCGACGCGGACGGTCTGTCCCCGCTGGACCGGTGGGCGGACCGGGCGCGGAAGGCGGCCTCGGCCCGCTGGTGGCAGCTCGGGGCGTGGCGGCGCGGGCGGGTGCTCGCCGCGCTGGTCGCGGCGGGGGCGGAACACCCGGAAGGATCCGGACCGGCGTGGCCGGACTGGGCCACGGACCGGCCCGTGCCTCCCGAGCTGCTGGAATCACTGGCCGATGTCGTATCCGTGGAGCGGGAGGTGCGGGAACTCGTCCGCCGGCACGGCGAATGGGACGAGGACGGGCTCAAGGAGTCCCGGCTGGCGACGGCCCAGACCCTGACCGGGCTGGCGGCGGAACTGTCCCACGCTCTGTCCACCGAGGCCCTCGGCCGGGCGACCGCGCTGATGAACCAGCGGCTCCAGGCGCTCCGCCGCCGGTCCGGCTACCAGCGCAGCCAGAAGAACCTGATGACCCACATCAAGGGATGGGCCATCAGCACCCACTCGGTGCGTCAACTGGAACTCACTCCGACCCTGTTCGACCTCGTGGTCATCGACGAGGCGAGCCAGTGCTCCATCCCCTCGGTGCTGCCGCTGCTGTTCCGGGCCCGCCGGGCACTGATCATCGGCGACCCCATGCAGCTCGGGCACATCCCCGGCGTGTCACCGCAGCAGGAGCGGCAGGCACGGAAGCGGGCCGGGCTGAGCGCGGCCCAACTGGAGCACCACCGCCTCACCTACCACGTGCACTCCTCGTACCACGCGGCCGAACAGCACGGCGACGGCGCGCTGCTCCTCGACGAGCACTACCGCTGCCACCCGCGCATCGCCGACATCGTCAACGGCCACTGCTACGGCGGCCGGCTGCGGGTGCTGACCGACGTGCGGCGGCAGGTACCGGCGCACGACCCGGTGGGAGCGGCCGCCCCGGCACCGGTGCTCGGCTGGGTCGACGTACCGTCCGGGGAGTCGGCGCGCGGCGGCGACGGGCAGTCCTGGCGCAACCCGGCGGAGGTGGAGGCCGTGCGGCGCGTGGTCGACGGACTGCTGGCGGGACTCCCGCCGGACACGACGGTGGGAGTCGTCACGCCGTTCCGCGCGCAGAAGGAGGCGCTGGCCCGGCTGTGGCGGGACGACAGCCGGGTCCGGGTCGGCACCGTCCACACCTTCCAGGGCGGGCAGCGCGACGTGATGGTGCTGAGCCCGGTCGCGGCGGCCAACACCCCGCCCCGGACGACGCACTGGGTCGCGAGCCAGGTCAACCTGTGGAACGTGGCGATCACCCGGGCCAAGTCACAGCTCATCACCGTCGGCGGCCTCGCCTTCTGGCAGCGGCAGAGCGGCCTGCCGGCCCTCCTCGCCGCACGCTCGGCACCGCTGGGAGCGGGCGGCGGCGCAACAGACGAGGCAGGCACCCCCGGCCCGGCGGCGGCGGAGGCCCACGCCGACCTCACCGACCGCCTGCAGGCCTACCTCACCGGACGCGGTGTCACCGACCTGGAGCGGGCCGCGCTGGTGGGCGGACACCCGGTCGACCTGCTGTTCACCGACGCCGGTGAGAACACGGCCGTGCTCATCGACCCCGGCCCTGCACCCGGCGCCGACCCCGCCCGGCACCTCCGGCTCCTCCACGCCAGGGGAGACCTGCTCACCGGACTGCCCTCCGGCGGACACGGCGCCAAACCCGGCCCGGTGAGCCGCACGGTACGAGTGCCCGCCTGGCGAATCCTCGCGGGCGAGCCCGCGCTCGCACCGCTGCTCGACTGAGACACGCCCCCGGACGGCCGGGCGGGCTCGGGGGGAGCCTGCCCGGCGACCCGCTCAGCCGCCGGACAGGCTCCGCACGACGTACGTCATGTGCTGGAGGTTGCCCGCCCGCAGCCACTCCCTGGGACCGCCCACGCCCCCGCTGTCCGACAGCGGTCCGTGCGCGCAGTCGCTCAGCCACTCCTCGCCCGGCCCGGCCTCCCCGCCCCGGAAATCGGGCAGTTCGGTGATCCGGCGGGCAGCGGCACGGTTGACGGCGATCCGGTCAGGGCCCCTGGTCAGCATCCTGACGAACAGGTACGAGCTGTCGGTCGTGTAGCGCAGCACGCCCCAAGGCGGCCCGCCCTTCCCGCTCGGCGCCGGGACCTGCGCGAGAGCGCTCGGGTGCTGCACCCCGTAGTCGCCGTAGCCGAGCAGCGGGGCATAGGCCCTGCCCGTCGCGCGCACTTCGTGCCACATCCGCCAGTCCGCCCGCGACCCCTCGGCTGGTCCCCTCTCCAGCATGTCGGCAGTCACCCGGGGAAAGCCGCCGCCCAGCAGCGCGGCGCTCCGCCAGACCGCCAGAGGCACCAGCGCGTCGAGAGCGCGCAGCGCCTCCTTCCCCGCGTCGGGCCGGTCGTCGAGGACCGCCCCCATGTCGAGCAGCAGGTCCACGGGTATCTCCGGACCGATCCGCACCAGCAGGCCCCGAACGCCCTCGCCGAGACCACCGTCCCACTCCCCCGGCACCCGCACCCGCACACCCAGTCCGCGCAGGCAGCGGCGGGCCGTCCCCACGGCCGCCGCCTGCTGTGCCCCGGTCCGCTCCGGCCCGGTGACCGGCAACAGCCGCCCCCACTCGCAGTACACGGACAGCGCTTCGGCGAGGGCGGCCGTCTGGGCCTCCTCACCGAACGGAGCGTCAAGCCATCCGCCGTGACGGCTCGCGGCACTCACCGGACCGACGTACTTTCCGACCACCGTGGCCAGCGCCTCCTCGGAGACCCCGGGCAGCGGCGGCAGGTTCCACAGCGGCCTGAGCGCGGCGCGCACGTCCGGCCACAGCCGCCCCAGAGCCCCGGACGCGTGCGGCTTCGTCGGTAGAACGGGAACATAGAGCGGTCCGGACATCGCGGCTCCCCCTCGGCACCGTCCGTGCGCATCCCTTCCTTTCAGGGTCCTTTTGAGCCAAAGCACTTGGAAAGAGCGCGCTTTCGGCCTGCCTGGCTGATACCGACACGTGCCTGGTGACGGTGTGACGCAAGTTGCACGCTTCAGGATGTGCGGTGGTCGTGCGCTCCAAGTGATCGACGTACACGGGGAACTGAGCGCCACACAGCAGCACGTCTCGGAGCCGTCCGCCGTGCGCCGAACAGTGCGCTGCCCGGGCACGGGCGTCCGGCCGTTCCACGATGGACACGAGTCGTGAACCACCGGATACGCGGTCGGTGGAGTGTCGAGCCGTGCAGGGCCTCGATCGGCGTCGACACAGTCGCCCGACACATCGCTCAGCACGCCCCCTCACCTGCCGGAAGCGCTGGCGTCCTTAGGCTCAACTACCGGCCGCCGGATCGCAGGGGACCCAGCCCTGTGAGCGCCACCAGCAGATCCGTTTCGGGCGATGGACAGTTGCCGGTTCAACGTTCTCGACGCCCACCTCGCCGCCCGCGCGGCGGCCAGCTACGCAAGCACCTCTGGCGGGGCGGGGTCGTCGATGACCGAGATCGGGACGACGGGCAGCTCCGCGCCCGCCGAGCCACCCGGTCGACGCGAGCTCCCCGTGACCATCCACCCTTGTGGAACGAGGGCCCGGACGAGCAGGATCCCGCCGGGCGTCACGATGGCGAGCAAAGCCGGCTGCGTGAACGCGACCCACCCGCTACCAGCACGAGATGCGGCCTCGACGACTCCTGGGTGGAGACCGAGCACGACGGTCGGTGACCTCCGGCGGCCCTGCCGAGCCGTCCCTGGCGCTCGCCAGGGCCGTCGCGTTCTGTCCGATCTGCCTCGGGGCAGGCATGTTGGTCGATAGACGGTGAGTGGTGACCATGGTCTCGGAAAGGGGAGCCGAGTGGGTCTCGTGGAGAAGTACCAGGCTTTGGCGCGTGGCGCGCTGTTGGTCGCCGAGTCCGCCGAGGACGCCTACCGGCTGGCTGCCCTTGAACGCTTCCTCAAACCATGGGTTCGGGACAGGATCCACTCACTCGCCGGCCTGATCGACAGTTGCGACACCCGCCGTCAACTAGCTGCGGACACAAGGGCCTTGGTCCAGACCGCCGCCGAGTACTCGGAACTGCGAAACCAGCTCTTCTCCGACGTCCACCACACGCGTCCCGAGCCGCCCTGGCGGATCGTGGGGCAGAAGACGATGGCCGTCCGGGCACAGTCCGGAGTGCTGCTGCGACAGCCGACGTTCGTCCTGCGGCGTCTGGATGCCGGATCGGACGTCCCCGGCGCGGAAACCTGGGACTTCACGGTGATCGGCAATCCGTCCGACCCGGCAGACGAGGGACGGTCGTTTGTCATCATGGTGGCGACCGGCGACCACACCGGCGGAGTACCCGTCCAGGTTTCCAAGGAGCTTGAGAACGAGCGAGCCTGGTACCAGCAGTTGGAGTACGGCTTCTTCGCGCTGGGGATCACGCCGTTTCTCACCGCCGTCTACGACCCCGATCGTCACCGGAAGCGGCCAGCCGGGGAAGGCTACGGCAGCTGACCGGTCCCCCCGTCACCGATACAAGCGACTGCGCGTCATCCGCCCTGAGACGACGGGCGTTTCCGGCGTCTCAGGGGCCCGCGAACCGCGAAACTGAGAGGGCGGGCGGGTCAGCCGGTCTTCTCGGCGGGCTCCAGGATGGCGACGGATTCGAAGTGGTGGGTCATCGGGAAGAGGTCGAAGGCGCGGAGGAAGCGGGGCTTGTAGCCGGCCTCCTGGAAGTACTTGAGGTCGCGGGCGAGGGC
>NZ_WMLF01000410.1 GCF_014156695.1 Streptomyces durbertensis
ACCCCTTGTCCGACGACCAGCGCAGCGTGGCGTTCGCCGGCTGCAGCTGGCTGGCGGCGGCCGTCCTGCCGAGCGCGGCGAGATCACGCGGGGTGGGCACCCCCTTGGACGGCTGCGCCTCCTCCCTGGACTCGCTCGGGGCGGGACGGCCGCCGTTCTTGGAGGCGGGCTCCGGCAGCGGCGCGGAGAGGATCGCGGCGATCTCCGGCCGGGTCGGGGGCTGCGGCGCGCACGGTCCGGCGACCTCCCTGGCCCGCACCGCGCGGGTGATCCACTCCCGGTCGAGCACCCGCCGCTCGTCGGCCTCGGCCACCAGGTCCTCGGACTGGTTGTAGTCGCCGTCGGCGGCCTGGACCGCCCACAGGTGCACGGCGACGCCGTGTTCCTTGGCCGACATCAGCCCGGGCAGCAGGTCGCCGTCGCCGGTGACCAGCACGATGTCGGAGCAGGCGCGGTTGCGGGCGAGCTCGGTGAGCTCGGCGTGCATCGCGGCGTCCACGCCCTTCTGCGCCCAGCGGCCCTCGCTGCGGGTGAGGGCGCCCAGCCGGACCGTCACCCGGGGCATCACCCGCAGTCTGCGGTGCTCGGGCTGCGGCACCCGGTCGGGAGCGCCGTCGAACCAGTAGATGCGCAGCAGGTCCCGGCCGGTGTCGGCCTCCGCGCGCTCACGCAGCCCTCTGATGAGCGCCGAGTGGTCCACGGTGATCCGCGACCGCATCGGCTCACCGGCGAGGAGACTCGCCGCCGCTCCCAACAGATAGCCGGCGTCCACGAGAACAACGCAACGGTCCACGGCGCACCCCTTTCCTCGGTTTCCTGCATCACACGGACCACCGCGGGCGGTCAGGGCCTGCTTGCCTTGAGTCTGCTCAGAGTCTGCCCGACCGTACCGGCGTTATCAGCCGGACTCGATCATCGGCGTGGCGGGAAACCGGCGGTGCCAGGTGGGAACGGGCGGGGCCGGGCGGAACCGGGTGGGAAACGGCAATGCCGGGGTGTGCGGGCGGGCCCACTTTTGGATATGCCTGATATGCGAAGAACATCCGGTCATGCAAGGCTGATTCCGGCCACCCCAACCGATGACCATGGAGGTCAGCATGGCCAAGAACAAGAACCGCACGCGACCGAAGGCGTCCGATACCAGCAAGGCGGCGCCGGAGCAGAGCACAAGCGCCGCCGAGCAGATGGAGTCGACGGCCTCGACCGTCGGTGCGAAGACGGAACGCAAGCGCCAGTCGAAGAGGTTCGGCCACAACTGACATCTGGGCGCGGCACACCGCCGGCGGCGCCGGGCGCGGGTGCGCTCGGCGCCGCCGGGTGCGAGCGGGCCGTGGCCTGGCGGGCCGGGGCCGGGAGGGCCCCGGGGTCAGCCCGCCAGGCAGGAGGGGCCCAGCAGGGCCTTGAGGTCGCCGAAGAGGGCGGGGTCGGCGGTCACCCGGTGCCGGTCGAGGCGCAGCACGGTGGTCTTCCGGGCGCCCTGGAGCTTGACCCGCACCTCCGTGGAGCCGCGGTGGTGGCTCAGCACCTCGCCGAGCCGCTCCACCAGCGGCGGCGTGATCTTCACCGACGGGATCGTGATCGTCACCGGGGCGTTGGCGCCCGCGTCGCTGAGGTCGGGGATCATCAGCTCCATGGCGACCAGCCGGGGCACGTCCTCCCGCTTGTCCAGCCGGCCCTTCACGAAGACCACCGCGTCCTCCACCAGTTGCGTGGAGACCAGCTGGTAGGTGGCGGGGAAGAACATGCAGTCGATCGAACCGGCCAGGTCCTCCACCGTCGCGATGGCCCACGCGTTGCCCTGCTTGGTCATCTTGCGCTGGAGGCCGGAGATGATGCCGCCGATGGTGACGATCGAGCCGTCGGAGTAGTCGCCGCCCGTCAGCTGGGAGATACCCGCGTCGGACTTCTCGTTCAGCACGTGCTCGATGCCGAACAGCGGGTGGTCGGAGACGTACAGGCCGAGCATCTCCCGCTCCTGCGCCAGCAGGTAGGACTTCTCCCACTCCTCGTCGGAGAACTGGACGTCCAGCCCGAAGCCCGGCCCGTCGGAGCCGTCGTCGCCGCCGAGGTCGCCGAACAGGTCGAACTGGCCCTCGGCCTCCTTGCGCTTCACCTGGACGACGTTGTCGATCATCGGCTCGAACTGGGCCGTGAGCCCCTTGCGGGTGTGCCCCATCTCGTCGAACGCGCCGGCCTTGATCAGCGACTCGATCGTGCGCTTGTTGCAGACGACCGCCTCGACCTTGTCGAGGAAGTCCGGGAAGGAGCTGTACTTCCCCTTCTCCTTGCGGCACTTGACGATCGAGTCCACGACGTTCTGCCCGACGTTCCGCACGGCGGCCAGGCCGAACACGATGACCTCGTCACCCTGCGGGGTGAAGTTCGCCTCGGACTCGTTGACGTTCGGCGGCAGCACCTTGATGCCCATCCGGCGGCACTCGTTGAGGTAGACCGCCGACTTGTCCTTGTCGTCCCGCACCGAGGTGAGCAGCGCCGACATGTACTCGGCCGGGTAGTTCGCCTTGAGGTAGGCCGTCCAGTACGTCACCAGCCCGTAGGCGGAGGAGTGCGCCTTGTTGAACGCGTAGCCGGCGAACGGGACCAGGACGTCCCACACCGCCTTGATGGCCTCGTCCGAGAAGCCCTTGTCCCGCGCGCCCTTCTGGAAGTTGACGAACTCCTTCTCCAGCACCTCGGGCTTCTTCTTGCCCATCGCGCGGCGCAGCAGGTCGGCCTGGCCGAGCGAGTAGCCCGCGAGCACCTGGGCGGCCTTCTGCACCTGCTCCTGGTACACGATGAGGCCGTAGGTGATGTCGAGGACCTCCCTGAGCGGCTCCTCCAGCTCCGGGTGGATCGGCGTGATGTCCTGCTGGCCGTTCTTCCGCAGCGCGTAGTTGATGTGCGAGTTCATGCCCATCGGGCCCGGCCGGTACAGGGCCGAGACCGCGGAGATGTCCTCGAAGTTGTCCGGCTTCATCATGCGCAGCAGCGAGCGCATCGGACCGCCGTCGAACTGGAAGACGCCCAGCGTGTCACCGCGCTGCAGCAGCTCGTACGTCTTCGGGTCGTCCAGCGACAGGTCGAGCAGCTTGATCGAGACGCCCTTGTTCTTCTCGATCGCCTTGACCGCGTCGTCCATGATGGTCAGGTTGCGCAGGCCGAGGAAGTCCATCTTCAGCAGGCCGAGCGACTCACAGCTCGGGTAGTCCCACTGGGTGACGACCACACCGTCGTTCTTCGGGGAGAACACCGGGACGTGGTCGATCAGCGGCTCGCTGGACATGATCACGCCGGCCGCGTGCACACCCATCTGCCGCACCAGGCCCTCGATGCCGCGCGCCGCGTCGATCACCTTGGTGACGTCCGGCTCGTTCTCGTACATCGCGCGGATCTCGGCCGCCTCGCTGTACCGCGGGTGGTTCTTGTCCGTGATGCCCGACAGCGGGATGCCCTTGCCGAGGACGTCGGCCGGCATCGCCTTGGTGATCCGGTCGCCCACCGCGTACGGGTAGCCCAGCACCCGGGCCGAGTCCTTGATCGCGTTCTTCGCCTTGATCGTGCCGTACGTGCCGATCATGGCGACCTTGTCCGCGCCGTACTTCTCGGTGACGTACCTGATCACCTCACCGCGCCTGCGCTCGTCGAAGTCGATGTCGACATCCGGCATGGACACACGCTCGGGGTTCAGGAACCGCTCGAAGATCAGCCCGTGCTCGATCGGGTCCAGGTCCGTGATGCCCATCGCGTACGCCACGATCGAACCGGCCGCCGAACCACGCCCCGGGCCCACCGCGATCCCGTTGTTCTTCGCCCACATGATGAAGTCCGCGACCACGAGGAAGTAGCCGGGGAACCCCATCTCGATGATGACGCCCATCTCGTAGGCCGCCTGCCGCTGGCGGTCCTCCGGGACACCGTTCGGATAGCGGCGCTCCATGCCGCGCCGCACCTCCTCCTGGAACCAGCTCACCTCGTCGTACCCCTCGGGCACCTCGAAGCGCGGCATCAGGTTCCGGGGCTTGAACATGCCCTCGGTGTCCACCCGCTCCGCGATCAGCAGCTGCGTGTTGCGGCAGCCCTCCTGCCAGGCGTCGGAGTTGTCGATCGCGTACATCTCCCGCGCCGACTTCAGGTAGTAGCCGGACCCGTCGAACTTGAACCGGTCCGGGTCCGAGAGGTTGCTGCCGGTCTGGATGCACAGCAGCGTGTCGTGCGCCGACGCCTCGTGCTCGTACGTGTAGTGCGAGTCGTTGGTCACGACGAACGGCGCGCCGATCTTCCGGGCGATCTCCTCCAGCCCGGCCCGGGCGCGGCGGTCGATGTCGATGTTGTGGTCCATCAACTCGACGAAGAAGTTCTCCTTGCCGAAGATGTCCTGGTATTCGCCGGCCGCCTTCACCGCCTCGTCCATCTGGCCGAGGCGGATCTTCGTCGACACCTCACCCGACGGGCAGCCCGTCGTCGCCATCAGCCCGTCCGCGTACTCCGCCAGCAGCTCCCGGTCCATCCGCGGCTTGCGGAAGAAGCCCTCCAGGCTCGCCCGCGACTGCGCGCGGAAGAGGTTGTGCAGCCCCTCCCGGTTCCGCGCCCACATCGTCATGTGCGTGTACGCGCCGCCACCCGACACGTCGTCCCGCTTCTGGTGCGGCGCGCCCCACTTCACCGGCTGCGTGAAGCGCCGCGACTCCGGCGCCAGATACGCCTCGATACCGACGATCGGGACGACACCCGCGCCCTGCGCCTGGTGGAAGAAGTCGTACGCCCCGTGCAGGTTGCCGTGGTCGGTCATGGCGATGTGGGACATCTCCATCTCCTGGCACGCCTTGAACATGTCCTTCAGACGCGCCGCACCGTCGAGCAGGGAGTACTGGGTGTGCACGTGCAGGTGCGTGAACGGCTGGTCGGTCACGGTGGGTGGCACCTCCGGCGCGGGGTTTCC
>NZ_WMLF01000411.1 GCF_014156695.1 Streptomyces durbertensis
ACCTGGCGGGGGCGCTCGCGCTTTCCGCCCCGCCGGAGCCCGCGCTAGGGCGGCGTCAAGGAGCCGCTAGGACCGCGTCAAAGCCGACAGCACAGGCATCAGAGAGGTGTCAAGACACGCGATCGGGTGATTCCGAGGGTGTCTCCTGTCTCCGTGCCCGCCCTTCGCGGGCCGTCCCTTCCGAAGTCCGTCGGAAGTCAACAAGACCTGCTCGTAGACAGGTACGTCCCAAGGAGTCGCGATGGCCGACCTGGCCTTCGTCGCCACCACCGCTGTGGTGTTCGCACTGTTGGCGCTCGTCGCCCGGGGGGTGGCGAAGCTGTGACGCTCGAAAACGTCGTCGGCCTGATCGTGGCCGTGCTGCTGGTGGGATACCTGATCCTCGCCGTGCTCTTCCCGGAGAGGTTCTAGGCACCGCAGATGAATCCCGTACTCGCGGACGTCGTCCAGGTCTCCGCGCTTGTCGTGGCGCTTGCCCTGGTACACCGTCCCTTCGGCGACTACATGGCCCGCGTCTACACCTCCGAGCGGCACCTGCGGGCCGAACGCTGGCTCTACCGGGCGATCGGCGCCGATCCGGACGCGGAACAGCGCTGGACCGCCTACCTGCGGTCGGTGCTCGCCTTCTCCGCCGTCAGCGTGCTCCTGCTCTACGTACTGATGCGCACGCAGGACAAGCTGCCGCTGTCGCTCGGCTTCGCGCCGATCAGTCCGGACCAGGCGTTCAACACCGCCGCCTCCTTCACCTCCAACACCAACTGGCAGTCCTACTCCGGCGAGTCGGCGATGAGCCTGCTGACCCAGACGGCCGGGCTCGCCGTGCAGAACTTCGTGTCGGCGGCCGTCGGCATCGCCGTCGCCGTCGCCCTGGTGCGCGGCTTCGCCCGCTCGCGCACCGGTGAGCTGGGCAACTTCTGGACCGACCTGGTCCGGGGTGTGGTCCGCATCCTGCTGCCGGTGTCGTTCGCCGCGGCCGTGCTGCTGGTGGCGGCCGGCGCGGTGCAGAACTTCTCCGGCCCGCAGGACGTCCACACGATCAGCGGAGCCGTTCAGCAACTCCCGGGCGGAGCCGTGGCGTCCCAGGAGGCCATCAAGGACCTCGGCACCAACGGCGGCGGCGTCTACAACGCCAACTCCGCGCACCCTTTCGAGAACCCGAACGCGCTCAGCAACCTGCTCGAGATCTTCCTGCTGCTGCTCATCCCCTTCTCGCTGCCGCGCACCTTCGGCCGCATGGTGGGCAACGTGCGGCAGGGCTACGCGATCGTCGCCGCGATGGCGGTCATCTGGATCGCCGGCGTCATCGCCGTCACCACCCTCGAGTTCACCCACCCCGGCGCCGCCTCGCAGGCCGCCGGAGGTGCGATGGAGGGCAAGGAGACCCGCTTCGGGGAAGGCGCCTCCTCGCTCTTCGCGGTCTCCACGACCATGACCTCCACCGGTTCCGTCAACTCCTTCCACTCCTCCTACCAGGGGCTGAGCGGCGGCGTGCTGCTGCTCGGCATGATGCTCGGCGAGATCGCGCCCGGCGGCGTCGGCTCCGGGCTGTACGGGATGCTGCTCATGGCGGTGGTGGCGGTGTTCGTCGCCGGACTCATGGTCGGCCGCACCCCCGAGTACCTGGGCAAGAAGATCGGTGCCCGCGAGATCAAGCTCGCCGCCTGCGCGATCCTGGTGACGCCGCTGCTGGTGCTCGGACTCACCGCGACCGCGATGGCCCTGCCGGGCCCGATCGCCTCGGCCGCCAACCCCGGCCCGCACGGATTCTCCGAGGTGCTGTACGCCTACACCTCGGGAGCGAACAACAACGGCAGCGCCTTCGCCGGACTCGACGCCGACACAACGTGGTTCAACACCACGATCGGGCTGGCCATGCTGTTCGGCCGGTTCCTGCCGATGGTCTTTGTCCTCGCGCTCGCCGGTTCGCTGGCCCGGCAGGCACCCGTACCGGAGACGGCGGGCACCCTGCGCACCCACCGCCCGCTCTTCACCGGGCTGCTGGTCGGCGTGGTGACGGTCGTCGCCGGTCTCACCTTCTTCCCGGCACTGGCCCTCGGCCCGCTCGCGGAAGGACTCTCCGGATGAGACGCCGTCCAGCCCCTGCCCAGCCAGCACCTTCGAGCCCTTCGATCACGAAAGCACCCGTCACATGAGCACCGTCCTCACCTCCCGGGCGGACCGGGAGGACTCCCCTCCGACACCGCCGTCCACCCCGGGCGGCCCCGGCGCCGCCGGGAGCGGCCGCCTCGACGCCAGGGTCATGCTCGCCTCCCTGCCCACGGCGCTGCGCAAGCTGGACCCGCGCCTCATGGTCAGGTCTCCCGTGATGTTCGTGGTGCAGGTCGGCTCCGTGCTGACGACGGTGCTCGCGGTCGCCGACCCGAGCTGGTTCGCCTGGGCCATCGCCGGCTGGCTGTGGCTGACCGTGGTGTTCGCCAACCTGGCGGAGGCGGTCGCCGAGGGCCGGGGCCGTGCGCAGGCCGAGTCGCTGCGCAGGACCCGGACCGACACGGTCGCCAGGCTGCTCGACGGCGGCACCGAACGCCGCGTCGTCGCGACCGAGTTGACCGTCGGGGACCTCGTGGTCTGCGAGGCCGGGGACGTGATTCCCGGGGACGGCGACGTCGTCGAGGGCGTCGCCAGCGTCGACGAGTCGGCGATCACCGGCGAGTCGGCGCCGGTGATCCGGGAGTCCGGCGGCGACCGCAGCGCGGTCACCGGCGGCACCAGGGTGCTGTCCGACCGCGTCACCGTGCGGATCACCGCCAAGCCGGGCGAGACGTTCATCGACCGCATGATCTCCCTGGTGGAAGGGGCCGACCGGCAGCGCACCCCGAACGAGATCGCGCTGAACATCCTGCTCGGCGCGCTCACCATCGTCTTCCTGCTCGCCGTGGTCAGCGTGCAGCCGTTCGCGATCCACGCAGGCGCCGAGCAGTCCACGATCGTGCTGGCCGCACTGCTGGTCTGCCTCATCCCGACCACCATCGGCGCGCTGCTCTCCGCGATCGGCATCGCCGGCATGGACCGGCTGGTCCAGCGGAACGTGCTGGCGATGTCCGGACGGGCTGTGGAAGCCGCCGGCGACGTCTCCACGCTGCTGCTGGACAAGACCGGCACGATCACCCTCGGCGACCGGCAGGCCGCGGAGTTCCTGCCCGTGCGCGGGGTCACGGCGGTCGAGTTGGCCGACGCGGCCCAGCTCGCCTCACTCGCCGACGAGACCCCCGAGGGCCGCTCCATCGTGGTGCTCGCCAAGGAACGGCACGGGCTGCGCGAGCGGCACCAAGGCGAGCTGGAACACGCGGAGTTCGTGCCCTTCACGGCCCAGACCCGGATGAGCGGCGTCGACGTCCGGGAGGACGACACGACCCGGCGCGTGCGCAAGGGCGCCGCCGCGGCCGTCGTCGACTGGGTGCGGGAGTGCGGCGGCGAGGTGCCCGAGGCCGCGACGCAGGCGGCCGACGTCATCTCGGCGGCAGGCGGCACCCCGCTGCTGGTGGCGGTGGAGGACCGGCGCGGCGCTCGGGTGTTGGGCGTCGTCCACCTCAAGGACGTGGTGAAGCCGGGCATCCGTGAGCGCTTCGCCGAGTTGCGCAGGATGGGCATCCGCACGGTGATGATCACCGGCGACAACCCGCTGACCGCGCGGGCCATCGCCGAGGAGGCCGGTGTCGACGACTACCTCGCCGAAGCCACCCCCGAGGACAAGATGGCGCTCATCAAGCGGGAGCAGGCCGGAGGCAAGCTGGTCGCGATGACCGGCGACGGCACCAACGACGCTCCCGCGCTCGCGCAGGCGGACGTCGGGGTGGCGATGAACACCGGCACCTCGGCCGCCAAGGAGGCCGGGAACATGGTCGACCTGGACTCCAATCCGACCAAGCTCATCGAGATCGTCGAGATCGGCAAGCAACTGCTGATCACCCGGGGCGCGTTGACGACGTTCTCGATCGCCAACGATGTCGCCAAGTACTTCGCGATCATCCCGGCGATGTTCACCGTGGCCTACCCGGGCCTGGACAGGCTGAACATCATGGGCCTGCACAGCCCGCAGACCGCCATCCTGGCAGCGGTGATCTTCAACGCGCTGATCATCGTCGCCCTGGTGCCGCTGGCGCTGCGCGGCGTGCGGCACCGGGCGCTGAGCGCCGACCGGCTGCTGCGCCGCAACCTCGCCGTGTACGGCCTCGGCGGCCTCGTCGCCCCGTTCGTCGGCATCAAGGCGATCGACCTGCTCCTCTCCCTCATCCCAGGAATCACCTCGTGAACGCTTCACTCCGCGCCCCGCTGCGCGTCCTCGGGGCGGCGCTGCGCGCGCTGCTCGTCCTCACCGTGGTGACCGGCGTGCTGTACCCGCTGGCGGTCACCGCCGTCGCCCAGACCGTGTTCCGGGACCGCGCGAACGGCCAACTCGTCGAACGCGACGGGAAGGTGGTCGGCTCGACGCTGATCGGCCAGACCTGGAACCTGCCGAACGGCTCGCCCGACCCCCGCTGGTTCCAGGGCCGTCCGTCGGCCTCGGACTACGACGGCATGGACAGCGGCGCGAGCAACCTCGCTGCCGACAACCGGGAGTTGGTCAGGGAGGTCGGCGAACGGCGCGCCGCCGTCGCCGGGTTCAACGGCGTACCGGAGAGCGAGGTGCCGGCCGACGCGGTGACCGCCAGCGCCTCCGGGCTCGACCCGCACGTCTCTCCCGAGTACGCGCGTCTCCAGGTGGCGCGGGTGGCGCGGGAACGTGGCCTGCCCCAGGCGGCCGTGCGCCGCCTGGTCGGCGAGCACACCGCGGGCCGCCCCGGCGGCTTCCTCGGCGAGCCGACGGTGAACGTCCTGCGACTCAACCTGGCACTGGACCGGCTCGGCGACCGCTGAGCCCCGGGGTGGCGGCCCCGACCGGCCTCCCCGCCTCACCGGGCGCCGCCACCCCGCAC
>NZ_WMLF01000412.1 GCF_014156695.1 Streptomyces durbertensis
GGCGGCCAACTCCCTTTCCCCGTTGCGGCGTTCATCGTGGTGGCTGCCGGGGGCGGCCGCGATCACCTGCCAATGTGGGCCCTGGGGCCACTGACGTCGGGGAATCGAGGGCGGAGGCGGTGCACGGCCTGGGATAGCCTGCTCGGCGACCAGTAACACGCACCAAGCCAGGGGGATCTACATGCGTAAGGGCATCGCCCTTCTCGCGGCGGGCGTATCCACCGTCGCCGTGCTCACGACGGGAGCCTCGGCGCACGCCGTCGACCAGTGCCACCTCATCGCCGAGTAGTCGACGGCTGTGAACATGACATACAGCACCCGTGAGTGGTGGGTCGAGATCGCGGTCGGCGCCCTCGCGGCCGTGGCCACCACCGTCCTCCTGGCCTTTCTCTGCTTCCTCTCCCTCGGCGGGGAGGAAGCGACGGTGAACCTCGCGTGGTTCGCGGTCCCCGGCCTGGCCGTGGGCCTCTGGGTCTCCCGGCGCTACCGCCGCCGCCACGACAAGAACTGAGCCGAGACCGGCCGCGGCCACGCACACGTCAGGCCGGGGGCCTGTGACCACCCCACGCCCCGGCTGCGGCACCGAACCGCACCACGCGGCCGTCCCGCACCACGCCGACCTACGAACGAACAACCAGGGGGATCACCATGGGCGCCATCTCGCTCTTCGCCGTCGCCTTCGCCGTCGTCATCGTCGCCGTCAGCATCGGCGGCATCATCTACACGCTGACGAAGAAGTAGCGGACGCCGCATAGGGTTCAAGCTGCCGCCGCAGCCTCCGCACCGTGCCCGCGTGCTTGCCACGGCGGGGTGGCGAGGCCACCAGCCTGCCGTGAAGCACCTCGACCCGCCGCCGGGTGTCCCGCTCGAACTCCTCGGCCGCGGTGCGAAGGCCCGCATCTCGCCGCGGTCTCACAGGCGGAAGAGTTCGGCGGCGTTGTGGTGGCAGACGGCGCGGAGCCAGTCGTCGCCCAGGTCGAGACGGGTCAGGGCTTGGAGGGCGTGGAGGTAGGGGTAGGGGATGTTGGGGAAGTCGGAGCCGAAGAGGATCCGGTCGCCCATCGCGCGGAGGCGCGGCAGTTCCTCGCGGGGGAAGGGCGCGTCCCGCTCGGAGAAGTCCGTGAACACCATCGTCGTGTCCAGACGGACGCCGTCGTAGCGCTCGGCGAGGTCGAGGAAGTCGCGGTACTCGGGCGTGCCCATGTGGGCGACGACCAGCCGCAGCCGGGGGTGCCGGGAGAGCAGGCGGGCGATCGGCTCGGGCCCGGTGTGCTTGCCGGGCACGGGCCCGGACCCGCAGTGGATGACAATCGGCGTGCGGGCGTCCGCGAGGGTCCCCCACACGTCGTCGAGCCGCGGGTCGTTCGGGTCGTAGGCGCCCACCTGGAGGTGCGACTTGAAGACCCGGGCACCCGCTTCCAGAGCCTGGCGGACGTACGTCGGCGCGGAGGGCTCCGGGAAGAACGTGGCGGTGTGCAGGCAGTCGGGCGTGCGGGCGGCGAAGTCGGCGGACCACGAGTTCAGCCACGCCGCCATCGCGGGCTTGTGCGGGTACAGCATCGAGGTGAACGCCCGCACGCCGAAGCCGCGCAGCGTCTCCAGTCGCTCGTCCTCGGCCGTGCGGTAGGTGATCGGCCACGGCCGGCCGGTGAGGGGGCCGGCCGCGTCGAAGTACTGCCACACCTTCCGCAGCACCCTGTCCGGCATGAAGTGCGTGTGCACGTCGACGAGCCCCGGCAGGGCAAGCTCCCGCCAGAAGCCGACAACCGCCGCGCGCTCGTCCAAGTCGGCGTCTCAGCCGCCGAGTTCGCCGCCGCGCACGGCACCGACGAAGTCGGTCCACGCGGCGCGCGGGACGGCGAGGACCGGCCCGTGTGGCCGCTTGCTGTCACGTACGGGGACGGCGTGGCCGGGGGTAGCGGGGGCGCACTCGATGCAGTCGCCGCCGTTGCTTCCGCTGTAGCTGGACTTGATCCAACGCGTCGCGTCGACCGGGCGCTTCGCCATCATGGGAGTACCTCTCCAGTGCGTCGCTGATCAGCTTGGCGGATTCGTCGGCTGAGAGGGCGTCCGCCCTGAGCACATCATAGGTCTGCCAGTGCCTGGCGAGCACGTGTGGATCGTTGCTGAAGTGTCCACGGTCCAGTGACTCCGAGTACACCCACATCTCGTTTCCGGGCAGTGTGATCAGCGACATTGAGGTGTCCGGCCGCATGAGCCGGGGCCTGTTCGCGGGTGCGATCTGGACGCGGACGTTGGGCTGCCTGCCGAGGGCCAGTAGGTGGGCGCACTGGTCGCGCATCACGGCAGGGTCTCCGATCACCGTGCGGACCGCGCTCTCATCGAGCACCGCCATGAGCAGCGGGCCGCCCGGGTGGAGGAAGCGCTGCTGACGGCTCAGTCGCGCGCGTACGCGTTCCTCGACCGTGGCATCGTCCGTATCGGGGACGGTGAAGATGACCCGGGCGTACTCCTCGGTCTGGAGCAGACCCGGGATGACCTGCGTGCCGTAGACGCGCAGCGCGACCGCTTCCGCGTCCATCTCGGCGCGGCGGCGGAACCAGTCGGGATGCTCGACCTGCTCGTACCAGTTGATGCGGCGCCACAGGCGTGCCAGCAGTCCGCCCGTCCTCAGGATCTTGTCGCACGTGGCGGGGAAGCCGTCCTGCGGGACGCGTGTCCCCGCCTCGATCCGGGCGATCAGCGAGCGGTCGCAGGGAATCCGCCTCGCGAGCTGTTCCTGCGTCATGCCGCTCAGTTCGCGCCAGTGGCGCAGCACTTCGCCGAACACGCTGGCGGCGGTCGTCGCCGGCTCGGGTCCCTGTTCTTGTCGTCTCATCGGTGTGCCCCCTCGGTGACAGGCGGTTCTGGCACGCGGTTGATGTTGCCCGAGCCACTCCTCAGGGCAACGCTGTAAGTGCGGACAGTAATCCCGCATCGTACGAGTAATTCTGAAATTGGGGTACATATGCTGATCGGTAGAGCGGAGGCGGCTCCGGAGCGGGACCTGAGGCGGCTCGTGGACCACACCAAACTCAGCCTCGTGCCGGCGCTCGCGGCGCACGGCCTGGTGTGGTGCGACGAGCCTCCGCCGCTGGTGCCGGCGCCGGGCTTCCGCGACGCCGGTGAGGTCGGCGTCGCCGAACTCGCCGCGCTGCTCGCGGCGTTGCGGCGCTGGGAGGCCCGGTGAACGGAACGCCCACCGCCCCGGACGACGGCGACACGATCGCCGAACGCGTGGCACGGTTGTCGCTCGCCGTGCGGGACCACCTGGAAGGACGGCCGCGCAGCGTGCCACGGGCGGTGTACCGCTTCCGCGAGTACCGCGTCGAGGCGGACGGCGAACCGGACGCTGAACCGGTGACGTTCACGATGAGCTGTGCCGTCTGCGGGGCGAGCGGCCCGGCGGAGGCGGACACCTCCACCGCCGCCCGGTGGATCCCCGTCCACCTCAAGCAGGAACCCGAGCACCTGACCTACCGCGAACAGATCACGCGCCCCTACCGGGCCGTCCCCGGCAGCTGGCTGTGAGTCTGCCCCGGGGGTGCGTGCCGGTCGTCTGCCTCGGGGAGACTGGGCGAGGACGGGGACACGACAAACGGAGGGAGCGGGAGCGTGTTGACACGTGGGAGGGGTGCGGCGCGGCGGACGGCCGTCGCCGTGGCGGTGGCGACGGCGGCGACGGCACTGCTCGTCGGCGGGTGCGCGCAGGCCGAGGAGGTGCGGGACCGCGCGGTCGGCTGCGGCAAGCTCGCGGTGGCGACCGCGAAGCTGATCGACGAGTTGGAGCGGACGATCCGGGACCCGGCGTCGGGCGACCCGGACCAGGTGCTGGACGGGCTGGACAAGGAAGTCGACAACGTCCAGCGCTACTCGGGCGACGGGGACCTCACGAAGGCCGGCGAGGACCTCGCGGCGGCGGCGAAGGACGTGCGCGCCGCGGTGGACGAGGGGCGCGCCCCCGACCTCGCGCCCCTGCGCGACGCCGGCGCGGAAGTCACAAGGGTCTGCGCCAAGGGCTGACCCTGCGGCTCAGTCCTCGATTCCCACGAAGCCCGTCCTGGATCCTCCGCCCGTCGGCGGCTCCAGGTCGGCGAGGTCGTCGGACTCGTCGGTGAACCTCCGGACGGCGGTGCGCCTCTCCGCGTCGCTCGACTCCACGCAGAACTCGTGGCCTTCCGGGTCGGTCATGACCGCGTAGCCGAGACGGAGCGTTTCCGCCGTCCATCTCCTCGCGACGACCACCGCTCCCAGCGCCGTGAGCCGGGCCACCTCGTCGTCAAGCGTGCCGCTGACCGGGTTCAGCCAGATGCGGCTGTGGGGTCGAGGGCGATCCTCGCCACTCGCCTCCGTCAGGTAGAGGGAGGGCTGGTCGGTCGCCTCGGTGTTGACGACGTGCACGCCGTCGACGCCTGGAAGGATCTCCGCTCTCAGTACGGCGCTCCAGAACTTCGCGAGTTCGAGCGGTTGCCCGCATTCCATCTCGACCGCACGCAGCGAAGGGGTCATGCGACGCAACGCTAGCCGGTCGGGCGCCGGCCGTGGTGGGGCTCAGGCGGGTTGCCCGGCCCGGGGGGAGGGGAAGGGTCAGTAGCCGTAGTTGTTGGCCCAGGCGGTGCCGCAGCGCGCGAAGGCGGCCCGCGTGCCGCTTCCGGCGATGCCGTCGATGGCGCCGGAGTAGCCCCAGTGCTGCTTCAGCATTCGCTGGAGTGCCTTGATGGTGTTGGGTCCGACGATCCCGTCGATGGCATCGCTGTAGCCGTAGCTGCGCAGCGAACGCTGCATGGCCTTCCAGCTGTTGGTGCCCAGCTGACCGTCGATGGTTCCGGGGTCGTGCCCGAGCTGCCACAGGTGGCGTTGGATCCCCTTGGCCTGCCTGACGGTCAGGCCGAGGTTCTCGACCGCTTGCGGAGTGATCTGGGCGGTAGCGGCC
>NZ_WMLF01000413.1 GCF_014156695.1 Streptomyces durbertensis
GGACGAAGATCGTCCGCATCGCGGGATTTCGCGGCCTGATGGCCGCACCCCGCGGACGCCGACCTATCGTTGCGTCCATGCTGACCATCACCCGCGAGCTGCACGACAAGATCGTCGCCCACGCCAGGGCCGACCACCCGGACGAGGCGTGCGGCGTGGTCGCCGGACCGGCCGGGCAGGGCCGCCCCGAGCGCTTCATCCCGATGCTGAACGCGGCCCGCTCGCCCACCTTCTACGAGTTCGACTCCACCGACCTGCTGCGTCTCTACCGCGAGATGGACGACCGGGACGAGGAGCCGGTGGTCATCTACCACTCGCACACCGCGACCGAGGCGTACCCGTCGCGGACCGACGTCTCCTACGCGAACGAGCCCGGCGCCCACTACGTGCTGGTCTCCACGGCCGAGTGCGGCAGCGGCGAGGGCCCCTTCTCCTTCCGTTCGTTCCGCATCGTGGATGGTCGGATCACCGAGGAGGACGTCCGGATCGTCGACTCGTACGCTTCCTGAGACGGAAACGTCCGGATGCTGACACCGAGGGCCTGTTCGGGCCCCGGGAATCGATACGATGAGCCCATGGTTATGCACGACGTGAACGACGCGAACACAGTCGGTGAGGGCGCCCCGGGCGCCCTCCTCGTCGCGCGCCTGCACGTCGACCTGTGCCGCCTCTCCAGCGCCATGTGTTGAGCCGCGTTCGACGGGCGCCCCGCCCCACCGAGCCGCACCCATCCCGCCGGCACACCCCGCGCGGCCCCGGCCGCCCGGCACACCCGCGCCACCACCACAGACATCCCAGGAGCACACCCATGGCCATCGAGGTCCGCATCCCGACCATCCTCCGCACCTACACCGACGGCGAGAAGGCCGTCCAGGGCAGCGGGGGCACGCTCGCCGAGCTGTTCGCCGACCTGGAGACGCGGCACGGCGGCATCCACGAGCGCCTGGTCGACGGCGGCGAGCTGCGCCGCTTTGTCAACGTCTACCTGAACGACGAGGACGTGCGGTTCCTGGAGGGCATCAACACCAAGCTGGCCGACGGCGACAGTGTGACCATCCTCCCGGCCGTCGCCGGAGGCTCGCGCTGATGCGCTACGACTCCCCGCTGGCAGCCGTCGGCAACACGCCGCTGGTCCGGCTCCCCCGGCTCTCGCCCGCCGAGAACGTCCGCGTCTGGGCGAAGCTGGAGGACCGCAACCCGACCGGCTCGATCAAGGACCGGCCGGCCCTGCACATGATCGAGCAGGCGGAGAAGGACGGCCGGCTCACCCCCGGCTGCACGATCCTGGAGCCCACCAGCGGCAACACCGGCATCTCCCTGGCGATGGCGGCACGGCTCAAGGGCTACCGCATCGTCTGCGTGATGCCGGAGAACACCAGCCAGGAGCGCCGCGACCTGCTGGCCATGTGGGGCGCGGAGATCATCTCCTCGCCGGCGGCCGGCGGCTCCAACACGGCCGTGCGCGTGGCCAAGGAGCTGGCCGCCGAGCAGCCGGACTGGGTCATGCTCTACCAGTACGGCAACGAGGCCAACGCCGGCGCGCACTACGCCACGACCGGCCCGGAGATCCTCGCCGACCTGCCCTCGATCACCCACTTCGTCGCCGGGCTCGGCACCACCGGCACGCTGATGGGCGCCGGCCGCTACCTGCGCGAGCACCGCCCCGAGGTGCGGATCGTCGCGGCCGAACCCCGCTACGACGACCTCGTCTACGGCCTGCGCAACCTCGACGAGGGCTTTGTCCCCGAGTTGTACGACGAGTCCGTGCTCAGCTCCCGCTTCTCCGTCGGCTCGGAGGACGCCGTCCGGCGCACCCGCGAGCTGCTCTCCGAGGAGGGCATCTTCGCGGGCGTCTCCACCGGAGCCGCCCTGCACGCGGCCATCGGCGTGGGCCGCCGGGCGCTGGCCGCGGGGGAGGACGCCGACATCGTCTTCGTCGTCGCCGACGGCGGCTGGAAGTACATGTCGACCGGCATCTACACGGCCGAGTCCACCGAGGCCGCCGTCGAACGCCTCCAGGGCCAGCTCTGGGCCTGACCCGCCGGACCACCTCGGGGCCCGGACCGCGCGGCGGCCGGGCCCCGACCCGTACGGCGGACAGGGGTCACCGGGCGACCTTGCGGACCGTGCGCCACATCCCCTCGGAGAGCTGTCCGCAGCGTCGGCGGAAGTCCCACGCCGGCAGCGCCACCAGGGCGTCCGTCTCCAGGTAGAGCGGCATGCCCCGGCTGTCGTCCACCGTGCCCTGCGGCAGCAGCACCACCTCCGGGCGCGGCGGCTCGGGCCGGCGCGCGGAGATCTCCGCGACCACCACCGTCTCCTCGCCGGCGCTCAGCACGACACAGCGCCGAACGGTCGTACCGGGCCGGTCGCGGTAGGGGGTCCGCGCCCACCAGACCTCGCCGGGCCGGGGCTGCGGCAGCGGCCCGGCCGGGGCCGGTCCGAGCCGTCCGTGGGGCACCGGCCGGCGACGCGCCGGCCTGCGGCCGCGGTGGTCCGCCAGGGCGACCACCGCGATCATCACCACGGCCGCGGCGACGGCGAGCCACCAGGACGTATCCACCACGTTCCTCCGAACGACCGCTGCACAACCGCTGCGACCCCGTGCAACCGACGGTACCCCGCACTGGTGATTCCGCCCACACAAGCGTGACGGAAGCAGTCACGGGGCCCGACGGCCCTTACTCTCAGGAAACCCTCTCCTTTGCCGGGCTGTGCGGAGGTTCCCACCCCAATGAAGCTCACCGTCGTCGGCTGTTCGGGCTCGTTCCCGTCCCCGGACTCGGCCTGCTCGAGTTACCTCGTCGAGGCCGACGGCTACCGGCTGCTGCTGGACATGGGAAACGGCGCGCTCGGTGAGCTGCAGCGCCACATCGGGCTGTACGACCTGGACGCGATCGTGCTGAGCCATCTGCACGCGGACCACTGCATCGACATGTGCGCCTACTTCGTGGCGCGCTACTACCGCTTCGACGGCGGGCGCTGCGCCCCGATCCCGGTCTACGGGCCGACCGGCACCGAGCAGCGGTTGACCACCGCGTACGCGGACACGCCCAGTGAGCGCTCGATGAGCGAGGTCTTCGACTTCCGCACGCTGCGGTCGGGGCAGGAGTTCGACGCCGGCCCGTTCCGGGTGTTCGCCGAGGCGGTGGACCACCCGGTCGAGGCGTACGGCTTCCGCGTCGAGCACGGCGGCTCGGTGCTCACCTATTCCGGGGACACCGGCCCGTGCGCGGGTCTGGACCGGCTCGCCGCCGGCGCCGACCTGTTCCTGTGCGAGGCGTCGTTTGTGCACGGCAAGGAGGACATCCCCGGGCTGCACCTCAACGGGCTCCAGGCGGGGGAGGCGGCGAAGGCCGCCGGGGTGGGCAGGCTCGTGCTCACCCACGTACCGCCGTGGACGGACCCGGAGGTGAACCTGCGGGACGCGCGGGCCGCCTACGCGGGCCCGGTGGAGCTGGCGCGCGCGGGCGCGGTGTACGAGTTCTGACAGCGGACACGCCGGTGGCCCGGAGCGTCGGACGCTCCGGGCCACCGGTGGGTTCAGCGGGTCCCGTGAGACTCGCGGGACAGTCTGGTCAGGCCGGTCAGGCCTTGTAGTTCTCCTTCTCCAGCTCCGCGGCCTCCTCCTCGGGCTCGCGGCCCGGGGTCGGCAGGTTGAACTTGGTGATCGCGAAGCGGAAGAGGGCGTAGTAGACCACCGCGAAGCACAGGCCGACCAGGATGATCCCGAGCGGCTTGGACGCGATGCCGAAGTTCAGCAGGTAGTCGATGGCGCCGGCGGAGAAGCCGAAGCCGTCGCGCATGCCGAGCGCCCAGGTCAGCGCCATGGAGACGCCGGTCAGGAGGGCGTGGATCGCGTACAGGACCGGGGCGATGAACATGAAGGTGAACTCGATCGGCTCCGTGACGCCGGTGACGAACGAGGTCAGCGCGAGCGAGAACATCATGCCGCCGACAACCGCGCGACGCTCCGGGCGGGCGCAGTGGTAGATCGCCAGGCAGGCGGCCGGCAGCGCGAACATCATGATCGGGAAGAAGCCGGTCATGAACTGGCCGGCGGTCGGGTCGCCCTCCAGGAAGCGGGCGATGTCGCCGCTCTTGCCGTTGTACTCGCCGGCCTGGAACCACGGGAAGGAGTTCAGCAGGTGGTGCATGCCGACCGGGATGAGCGCCCGGTTGGCGACACCGAAGACACCCGCGCCCACCGCGCCGGAGCCGACGAGCCACTCGCCGAAGTTGTGCAGACCGGTGCCGAGGACGGGCCAGATGTAACCGAAGACGATGCCGATGCCCAGACCGGCGAAGGCCGAGAGGATCGGGACCAGGCGGCGGCCGCCGAAGAAGCCCAGCCAGTCCGGCAGCTTCTTGCGGTGGTACCGCTGGTAGAGCAGGGCGACCACGATGCCCATGACCACGCCGCCGAGGACACCGGCGTTGACCGGCGGGGCGACGTTCACGATCTCACCGTCGACGACGGTGGCGACCTTCGGCAGGCTGTCGTCCTTGAAGGCCTTGAGGACGTTGGCGAAGGCCAGGTAGCCGACGACGGCCGCGAGGCCGGTCGAGCCGTCGGCCTTCCTGGCGAAGCCGACGGCGATGCCGACCGCGAACAGCAGCGGCATGTTGTCGAGCAGGGCGCCACCGGCGGCGGCCATGAACTCGGCCAGGCGCTGGAGGAAGGCGGGGAAGTTCTCCCGGCCCAGCATGTCGGTGTGGCCCAGCCGCACCATGAGGGCGGCGGCGGGAAGTGTCGCGATCGGGAGCATGAGGCTGCGCCCGATGCGCTGGGCGACGGCCATGACCTTTGATCCGGTACTCGGCTTGTCGGATGTGGCCGTACTCGGCGTGCTCATAGGATTTTCCTTTGCGCGAAGCGCCGCCGGGGAGAAACAAGCCGGGGGACGGGTG
>NZ_WMLF01000414.1 GCF_014156695.1 Streptomyces durbertensis
GGCCAGGGCGGCGCGGGAGGGGACGCCCGTCTTGCGGTAGACGCGGGCGACGTGGCTCTCGACCGTGCGCGGGCTGAGGAAGAGCCGGGAGGCGACGGCGTGGTTGGTGAGGCCCTCGGCGACCAGGCCGGCTATCTCCCGCTCCCGTGCGGTCAGTCGGGCGAGCCCGGCGGCCGGGTCGGCCGCGGCCTGCGGCCCGTCCGGGTCGCCCGGCGGTTCCGGGTCCCGCTGGTCGGCGAGGGCGGCCAGCTGCACCGCTCCGCCTTCGGCGGCGAGGCGGCGGGCGCGGCGCCACATGTCCGCCGCCCTGGCCCCGTCGCCGGCCGCCCGGGCGAACGGGGCGGCGAGCAGCAGGCCCTGCACCTCGCGGAGGGTGGCGCCGCAGCGGGCGCTCTCCTGGGCCGCTTCGGCGAAGGCGTGCGCGGCAGCCGCCGGGTTCCCGCGGTGGGCCTCGACGCGTCCCAGGGCGCGCAGGGCGGCCGCCCTGCGGGTCGGCAGGTCGATGTGTTCGGCCTCCTTCAGGGCGCGCCCGGCCGCGTGGTCGGCCTCGGCGGTGTCGCCCACGGCCAGGGACGCGGCGGCCAGCAGTTCCAGGTACTCGGGCAGCAGGGAGGGTTGGAGCAGGTGCAGGTCCTTCCCACCCCCCGCGTCGAACAGGACGTCCCGGGCGCGGTGAGGGTCGCCGGCGCCCATCGCGGCGAAGCCGAGGAGGGAACGCGCGAGTGTCGACCACCAGCTGTCGGAGGAGCCCTGGACCGCGGCGGCGGCCTCCTCGGCGTCCTCCAGCACCTCCGGGTGGCCGGGGGGACGGGCCTGGCCGAGGAACAGGGCCCGGAGCGCGAGCGTGCAGCCGAGGAACTCGCCGCTGCCCAGGGCCCGGGCGATGGTCGCCGCCTCGTCGGCCAGTTCGATCGCCGAGGTGACGCGGCAGGTCAGGAAGTGGACGTAGGCCCGGCAGAGCAGGAGCTGGGAGAGCATGTAGAGCCGTCCGGTGCGCCGGGCGACGGCCGCGCCCCGGACCGTGTGGCGCTCGGCGTCGGCGTACGCGTCGAGCATCACCTCGGCCCAGCTCAGCCGGACCAGCGGCTCGCACAGCTCCGTGAGGTCGCTGTCGGTGAGGGCGTCCGCCAGTCGGGCCGCCGTACGGGTGAGTTCGCGGGCCGCGGCGGTGTCGCCCTCGTACGCCTCGCTCATCGCGGCGAGGGTCACGGCCCCGATCTCACCGAGTGTGTCTCCGAGGGCACGCGCGTCGGCGAGCGTGCGGGCGAGTTCGTCCCGCACCTCGGGGAAGCGGGCCACGAACTGGGCCCGGCAGCACCACTCGACAACCAGGGCGATCCGCTGGGTCGGGGAGGGGCCGGGCCGCCGGTCGAGTTCGCGGCGCAGCAGGGCGTCGGCCTCGGCGTAGCGGCCGAGTTGGCGCTCGACGACGGCGCACTGCAGGACGGCGGTGGTGCGCAACGCGTCGCCCTCGTCCGTGCGCCGGCCCGCTGCCGGCCCGGGCAGGTGGATGACCTGGTGGAAGAGGTCGCGGCTCTCCCTGAGTGCGCCGGCGGTGCCGAGGGTGGTGGCCCTCAGCAGCATCAGCTCGCGGCGCCGCTCGCGGTGTCGGGGGGCGTCGGGGAGGATGTCGAGGATCACCTCGAGCCAGTGGGCCGAGGTGGCCGGAGCGGTCACGGCGGTCTGCTCTGCGGCCCGGGTCAACAGGTCAGCGGCCTCCGGGTCCCACCCGGTCAGGGACAGCTCGACGTGGTGGGCCCGCTCGACGAGCGGCGCGCCGGCCCTGGCCAGTTCGACGGCGGCCCTGCGGTGGTAGTCCTGCCGCCGCCACGGCTCGGTGGTCCGGTGGACGAGGGCCCGGATGAGCGGGTGGCGCAGGACGAGGCGGCGCCCGTCCTGGTGGGCGCGGACCAGGTCGCGGCGCATCGTCCGGCCCAGCGCCGGGCCGATGTCGGTGAGCGGTGCGGCGGTGAGGGCGGCGACCAGTTCGGCGGTGGCGTGGTCGCCGAGGACGGCGGCGGCTTCGACGGCGGCGCGCTCGAGCGGTTCCAGCGGGGCGAGTTCGTCGAGCAGCAGCGCTTCGAGGCCGACCGGCGCACCGCCGCCGAGGGCCCGGTCGTGGCCCGCGGCGGGCGGCCGGGAGGTGCGGTGGGCCTGGAGCAGGGCCAGGAAGTACAGCGGGTTGCCCTCGCTGGCCGCGTACATCTCGGCGGCCGCGCGCCGGGGCAGGTCGCGGGCGAGTTCCTCGACGCAGTCGCGCTCGCCGAGCGGCCCGAGGACCACCCGTGTCACCGTGCCGGTGTCGGCGCCCCGGGCCAGCGTCGCGGTGAGCGCGGCGGGCGCCTGGCGGTCGCGGCGGGCGACGACAAGCAGGAAGGGCGCGGCGACGGGATGCCGTACGAGGCGGTCGACGAGTTCCAGGGACGCCGGGTCCGCCCAGTGCAGGTCGTCGAGGACAACGACAAGGCGTGCGCCTCGGACGCGGCGCAGCGCGTTCGCGGTGGTGCGGTGGAGGCCGAACCGGTCGTCGGGCCGCGGCTGCCCCGCCGCCTCGCCCCCGCCTCGCAGCACCGGGGGAAGGTCCCGCAGGGAGGGGAGCACCCTGAGGGTCCGGGCGTCGAGGTCGCTGAACGCGTCGGAGAACGGCTGGAACGGGATGTGCCGCTCGTACTCGCTGGCCCGGCCACACAGCACGGTCGCCCCGTGACGCCGGGCGAGCGCGCCGAACTCGGCCAGCAGCCGACTCTTGCCGATGCCCGCCTCGCCGGCGAGGTCGACGACCGCCGGGCCGCCGGGCCCGCCGTGCCGCAGCGCCGTCTCGAGTCGGCCGAGTTCCACGGCGCGGCTGACAAACGGCACTCCCTCCGTGTGTCCCACCCGTCCCTCGCGCACCTCGGCCGCCATGTGTCCCTCCGAACGTACGCCGTCACGTCGGCGGTGGACACGCATGACCGTGACAGCGTCCGACGCATTCTGGCCGACAGGGAGGCGGAACGTCACACCGGTGACCACCGGTGGTCCGGCGGGAGGCCGGGGAGGACCCGGGAGGCTGGGTAGAACGACGGAATCCCCGCGCACCGCGCGGAACCGGCCGCTTCCGGCGCATAGCGTGTCGGCCATGAGCGAGGACGTGGCGTACGCCCGGTTCGCGCCGGAGCGGTTCGCCCGGTACGTGGCCGACCGGTACGCGGTGGTCGACTGGCACGGGGCGCGGAGGACAACACGGAGGGCGAGGCCCCGACGGTGACCCTACCGCGGGCGTCGATCAACCCCTTCGAGTCCCTGCTCGCCGACGCGGGAACGCCCTCATGCTGTACACGGTCGGCGTCGGGGAGGCACGATCCACCGGCCCGAGGACGTCGAGCCGTGGCTCCTCTCGGACGGCGGCCCGTTCTTCGAGCCGAGGTCCGTCCCCCCGGCGGGCGTGGCCGGACTGGCCGCCGGGCTGGCCCGGCACCCGTTCGACACCCTGGCCGTCCGGACCGAACCGGGCCGGACGGCCGCGGACCGGTCAACCCACAGGGCCCGCTACGAGGACTGACCGGCTACCGCGAGGGCGGCTGGTCGACGGGCCGCCCCCCGGTGTCGATCCGCGTCCAGGGGCCGCCGGACGAGCCGTCTTCCACCGGCAGCCGCACCTCGGCGACCCCGTCACGGAACGGCCGGACCTCCTCGTACCGCCGGCCCATGGGGACGCGCCATCGCCCCTCCCCGTCAATGAGACCGTAGGAGTAGGGGTGGTCGGCCTGGTCCTCGACCCACCGCAGCTCCAGGTCCGCCACGCTGTACGGCGGGCGGGAGAGATCCGGTTCGAGCGAGTAGTCGAGGAGCCGGTGTGGGTCGGCGGCCCCGTCGGGGTCGGTCTCCGCCAGGAAGCCGGGCTCGGCGACGCGCCGCTCGACGTCGGCCAGTTCGCCCAGCAGCCACTCCGTGAACGTGCCCACGTGTTCGACGGCGACCGCGTTCTCGACCACCCAGACCCCGTCCGCCGCCAGCGAGTAGCCGCCGAGGTCGGACAGGTCGTAGCCGGCGAAGAACGCGTGACGGCACCGGGTGGGCGCGCCGTCGACCGGATCCGGGAAGCCGTGCTCCTCGTCGTAGATCTCGACCGACAGCACGGCCATCGCCTCGGGCGGCAGGAAGGTCGTCCCCCGGCGGTCGTAGGAGCGGAAGCCGAGCACCGGGTAGCCGACCTCCTGCACGAACGTCCGGTAGTCGGCGGGCAGCAGGTGGTCCAGCCGGGCTCCGTGTGGGTGGGACGCCGTCCGCGCCCAGCGCAGGTCGGCGGGCGCGTACTCCAGCGCCCAGCCGAACCCGTTCTTGCCGAGCGTTTCCTCGAACTCCCGCCAGCGGGAGACGATGTCCGTCATCGCTGCGCCTCCTCGGTGGCCACCTCGCGGTGGCCGTGCGCGCTCCTCGTCGAGTGGTACCGCGTCAGCGTTGCACGCACCACTGACAGAGGGATCCGTGGAAGTACCGCACTCCGGTACTGAATTCACCCCGGTAACTCCCGCACCACGCGTCACTCCAATTCGTCGGGTCTCCGGTCGCGCGTCCGCGAAACACCAGGCCGCGGCTGTTCCCGCACATACCGCAAAGCCTTAGTACGAAAATCACACGTTCTCTCCACATGTCCGCTCGCCATGGTCTAGATTGACCATGCTTCAGCCCTCAGGGCCACGAGGCCGCCAGTCAACGATCTACGACCAGAGTTATCCACAGGTCAGGCGCCACGGTAAGCAAGCAGTCGCTCCCACCTGCACGATGGGGCGATGACCAGTTCTTCCAGTAGTCGGCAGGGCGGACACGTCCGTTGCCGTCGGGGTGAGTCGTTCGAAACAGCGCGGCACGTGCCGTGCTGCCATGCCGGAGGCAAAGGCCCCGGCGGGAGGGAGCGGTTCGGGGG
>NZ_WMLF01000415.1 GCF_014156695.1 Streptomyces durbertensis
ATAAGAGACAGGGGCAAGCCGGCCGCGCGCGGCCGAGGACCTTCGGGAGGCGGACGTGTCGGACGCGGACGTGTCGGACGCGGACGTTCGGGACAGAGGCATGGCGATGCTCCCGGTGAACGGGTGAGATGGCCTGAGTGGGGGGTGCGGGCGTCCCTGACCGCCGTGGGGAGGCGGTCCCCCGTGGGACGTCGCGGTCCAGGATCAGGAGTTGTTGAACACGCGTCAACAGGCTTCAATGCGAGGTGGGACGACGAAGTGAACGGCCCGGTGGACGATGTGAACGTCCCCTCCCGGCGGCCTGCTTCGACACCGCGCGAGGAGGTGACGGAGGTGAACGTTCACAACGCTTCCGGGCGGCGCGCCGCGCTCCCCGCCGACCTCGCGCGGGTGCTGCGGACCGGCCCCTTCCACGAGGCGCTGCGCGCGGCCATCACCGCGCGTGGGCTCGCCCTCAGCCGCGTGCGCCACCGGCTCGCCGAACGCGGCGTGCGGGTCGGTGTCACGACCCTCAGCTACTGGCAGCGGGGCGAGCGCCGCCCCGCGCGGGCCGAGTCGCTGCGGGCGGTCGGCGCGCTGGAGGACGTGCTGGAACTGCGGCGCGGCGCCCTCACCGACCTGCTGCGCCCGACGCCCGACGCGGCCCCGTCCGCCCGCCCCTACCGGACGCTGCTGGACACCGCCGCGCCGATCGCGGCCATCCTCGCGGATCTCGGCGCGCCCTCCGACGGCGGCGTGCACAGCCTCTGCCAGCTGGAACGCGTCACCGTCGGCCGCCGCCGGGAACTGCTGCGCCGCCGCTCCGAGCAACTGCTACGGGCGCACCGCGACGGCGTCGACCGCTATCTCGCCATCCACGTCGGCGACCCCGGATGCGACCCGGACCGGGTGGTCGTCCGCGCGGACGAGAACTGCCGCGTCGGACATGTGCGCGGCGACCGGCGGGCCGGGGTGGTGGTGGCGGAGCTGCTGCTCGACGCCCGGCTCCGCGCCGGCGAGACGCGGCTCATCGGCTACACCGTCGAGGACGGCACCGCCGGGGAGAGCCGGGAGTACGTGCGCGGCTTCAGCTACCCCGGCGGCCAGTACGTGCTCCAGGTGAGCTTCGACCCGGACGACCTGCCCGTGCGCTGCCACCGCTTCGCCCGCTCCTC
The DNA here is from genome assembly GCF_014156695.1 of Streptomyces durbertensis. Lineage (GTDB taxonomy): Bacteria > Actinomycetota > Actinomycetes > Streptomycetales > Streptomycetaceae > Streptomyces > Streptomyces durbertensis. The sequence goes on from NZ_WMLF01000415.1 coordinate 1,155, forward strand.
CGCCGGTGCCCCGCCGGGCGACCGGCGGGAGCTGGTGCTCGACGGGCGCTACCCCAGCGTCCACCTCGCCGAGGAGCGGGTGCGGGACACCATCCTCGGGATCAGCTGGGAGTGGGCTCCGACCCGCCGGACGAACCTCAGCCCTCCCGGCGGCCCGGGCCGACGATGAGCCGGCCCTCGGAGACGGTGACCGGGTACTCCGGCAGGTCGACCGTGGCCGGCGTCTTCAGGACGGCGCCGCTGGCGGCGTCGAAGCGGCTGCCGTGGCAGCCGCAGCCGGCCTCCAGCTCCCTCACCGAGGAGAGCACGCAGCCGCCGTGGGTGCAGACCGCGCTGAACGCCCGGAACTCGCCCTTCTTCGGCTGCGACACCAGCAGCCGGTCCTCCCGGTAGATCCTCGCGCCCCCGACCGGCACCTCACCGGCGTCACCGCCGAGGGTGACGGCCTGCGTCTCCGCTTCGGGGCTGCGGGGCCAGCCGTCCCCGCCGCCGCAGGCGGTCAGGGCGAGGCCGGCCAGCGGGGCGGCCGCCGCACCGCAGAGGAGAGTCCGACGGGAGGGGCGCGGGCAGTCGTGTTCGGTCACGGTCGACAGCCTACGACCCGGTCAGACACGCTTGGCAGCCGCCTTCGCCGTCCCGCTCCCGGCCGCCTTGCGGGCCGCGCTCCTCGCTCCGCCGCGCCCGCCCGTGGCGCGCTTGGCGCCGCCGGCCTTCTGGGACGAGGCGTCGCTGACCCGCTCGCCGAGCATCTCCCGCAGGAACTTCCCCGTGTGGCTGCTCGGCACCGAGGCGACCTCCTCGGGCGTCCCCTCGGCGATGACCAGGCCACCGCCGGAGCCGCCCTCGGGCCCCATGTCCACGACCCAGTCGGCGGTCTTGACCACGTCGAGGTTGTGCTCGATGACGATGACCGTGTTGCCCTTGTCGACCAGGTTCTCCAGGACCTTGATCAGCTTGCGGATGTCCTCGAAGTGCAGGCCGGTCGTGGGCTCGTCGAGTACGTAGACCGTGCGGCCCGTGGAGCGCTTCTGGAGCTCGGAGGCGAGCTTGACCCGCTGCGCCTCACCACCGGAGAGCGTCGGCGCGGACTGCCCCAGCCGGACGTAGCCGAGACCGACGTCGTCCAGCGTGCGCAGGTGCCGGGCGATGGCCGGCACCGACTCGAAGAACTCCAGCGCCTGCTCGATCGGCATGTCGAGCACCTCGGCGATGTTCTTCCCCTTGTAGTGCACCTCCAGCGTCTCCCGGTTGTACCGGGCGCCGTGGCACACCTCGCACGGGACGTACACGTCCGGGAGGAAGTTCATCTCGATCTTGATCGTGCCGTCGCCGGAGCAGTTCTCGCAGCGGCCGCCCTTGACGTTGAAGGAGAAGCGCCCCGGCATGTAGCCGCGGACCTTGGCCTCCATCGTCTCCGCGAACAGCTTGCGGACGTGGTCGAAGACGCCGGTGTAGGTGGCCGGGTTCGACCGGGGGGTGCGGCCGATGGGGGACTGGTCGACGTGCACGACCTTGTCGACCAGGTCGTCCCCGGTGACCCGGGTGTGCCGGCCGGGCACCGCCTTGGCGCCGTTCAGCTCGCGCGCCAGGTGGGTGTAGAGGATGTCGTTGACCAGGGTGGACTTGCCGGACCCGGAGACGCCGGTGACGGCGGTGAGCACGCCGAGGGGGAACTCCACGCTGATGTTCTGGAGGTTGTTCTCCCGGGCGCCGTGCACGGTGATCCGGCGGCCGTCGTCGACCGGCCGGCGGCTGCGCGGCGTGGGGATGGACTTCCGGCCGGCGAGGTACTGCCCGGTCATCGACTCCTCGTTGGCCAGCAGTTCCTTCAACGGGCCGCTGTGCACCACCTTGCCGCCGTGCTCACCGGCGCCCGGGCCGATGTCGACGACCCAGTCGGAGGTCTTGATGGTGTCCTCGTCGTGCTCGACGACGATGAGGGTGTTGCCCAGGTCGCGCAGCCGGACCAGGGTCTCGATGAGCCGGTGGTTGTCGCGCTGGTGCAGCCCGATCGAGGGCTCGTCCAGCACGTACAGCACGCCGACCAGACCGGAGCCGATCTGCGTGGCCAGCCGGATGCGCTGGGCCTCGCCGCCGGAGAGCGTGCCGGCCGCGCGGTTGAGGGAGAGGTAGTCCAGGCCGACGTCGACCAGGAAGCGCAGCCGTTCGTTGACCTCCTTCAGCACCCGCTCGGCGATCGTCTTCTCCCGCGCGGTGAGCTTCATGCCGCGCAGGAAGTCGGCGCACTCGCTGATCGACATCGCCGCGACGTCGGCGATCGAGCGGTCCTGGACCGTCACCGCCAGCACCAGGGGCTTGAGCCGCGAACCCTCGCAGGAGGGGCAGGGCACCTCGCGCATGTACCCCTCGAAGCGCTCCCGGCCGGAGTCGCTCTCGGCCTCCGCGTGCCGCCGGCGGACGAACGGGACCGCGCCCTCGAACGCCGTGGTGTAGGACCGCTCGCGCCCGTAGCGGTTGCGGTAGCTGACCTCGATGCGCGTGCGGTGGCCGCCCAGCAGGGCCTTGCGGGCCCGCTGCGGCAGACCGGCCCAGGGGATGTCGGTGCGGAAGCCCAGCGCGTCGGCGAGCGCGCCGATGAGGCGGCCGAAGTACTCCCGGTTGTGGCCGTGCGACCACGGGTGGATCGCGCCCTCGTCCAGCGACTTCTCCTCGTCCGGCACGATCAGCTCCGGATCGACCTCCATGCGCGTACCGATGCCGGTGCACTCGGGGCAGGCGCCGAAGGGGGAGTTGAAGGAGAACGAGCGCGGCTCCAGCTCCTCGAACGACAGGTCGTCGTACGGGCAGTACAGGTGCTCGGAGTACATGCGCTCGCGCTGCGGGTCGTCCTCGTCGAGATCGACGAAGTCGAGGATCACCATGCCGCCGGAGAGGCCGAGCGCCGTCTCCACCGAGTCCGTCAGCCGGCGCTTGGCGCTCTCCTTGACGGTGAGGCGGTCGACGACCACCTCGATGGTGTGCTTCTCCTGCTTCTTCAGCGTCGGCGGGTCGGAGAGCTGGATGGTGACGCCGTCCACCCGGGCGCGGCTGTAGCCCTTGGACTGCAGGTCGGAGAAGAGGTCGACGAACTCGCCCTTGCGCTCGCGCACCAGCGGCGAGAGCACCTGGAAGCGGCTGCCCTCCTCCAGCGCGAGCACCTTGTCCACGATCGCCTGCGGCGACTGCCGGGCGATGGGCCGGCGGCACTCCGGGCAGTGCGGCTTGCCGATACGGGCGAACAGCAGCCGCAGGTAGTCGTACACCTCGGTGATCGTGCCGACCGTGGAGCGCGGGTTGCGGGACGTCGACTTCTGGTCGATCGAGACCGCGGGGGACAGGCCCTCGATGAAGTCGACGTCCGGCTTGTCCATCTGGCCGAGGAACTGCCGCGCGTACGAGGACAGCGATTCCACGTAACGGCGCTGGCCCTCGGCGAAGATCGTGTCGAAGGCGAGCGAGGACTTGCCGGAGCCGGACAACCCGGTGAAGACGATGAGCGAGTCGCGCGGAAGGTCGAGCGAGACGTTCTTCAGGTTGTGCTCGCGTGCGCCACGGACGATCAGACGGTCAGCCACGCCGGTTGGCACCTTTCGTGTGGAGGCGGGAGCACCGGCCGGTACGGCTCGGCCCCCCGCCCAGGGTATGGGCGCGCCACCGATAACTCCCAACGGCGCAGGCAGGCGGCCGGCGGGGGTGTGGAGGGT
>NZ_WMLF01000416.1 GCF_014156695.1 Streptomyces durbertensis
CTCCCCGTCACCCCCCGACCACGGAGACCACCACGCCACGGAACGACAACGCCCCCCACGCACCCGCCAGAGCCGACCTACCCTTGCTGCCTTCCGGCCCTGGGGGAGTTCAGTCAGATAGCGCCACGTGAGGGGCTGCGCCCACAGTACCTGATCGGAGCACCTCGGATCGAGTTCGCAAGCACTCCCCGGAGTCTTGTATTGTTTGCGGCGGAGGATTCGCCTAGAGGCCTAGGGCGCACGCTTGGAAAGCGTGTTGGGGGCAACCCCTCACGAGTTCGAATCTCGTATCCTCCGCCATTGCCTTCACCGGGCAATACAGAAGTGGCCCTGCCAGGTTCGCCTGGTCAGGGCCACTTCTGCGTGCGACGACGGGTGGAGCGGTCCGGCCGCTACACGGCCCGTCCTGCGCCCGCCGGATGATCTTCCGTCTCAGTTTCCGTCTCAGTCGGCCCCTGCGGGCGCTCTCCGGCCGTCCCGCCGGCCGCTCCCCAGAGCGCGTCACCGACCTGCTGGGCGATCTTCCTCAACATCGGTCCGGTCACGTGCATGTACCGCGCCCGCATCCGAGCCGAGCCGCCCGGCTCCCATCCCATGATGGCGTCGACCGCCACGTCGGGCACACCGAGCAGGAGCAGAACCGTGCCAGCCGTATGGCGTGCGTCGTGCAGCCGGCCGTCCCGTACCCCCGCGTCCTCCAGCAGCTTCTTCCACCGGTGGTAGTCCGTGTTGGGGTTGAGGGGCCCGCCGGTCGGCTGGGCGAAGACGTAGCCCTTGTCCTCCCACAGTTCCCCGGCCTCGCGCCGCTCGTCCGCCTGCTGCTCCCGGTGTTTTCGAAGCAACTTGATGAGCGGGTCCGGCAGTCCGATGGTGCGTCGGCCGGCGCGCGACTTGGTGTTCTTGTACTCCCGTCGGACCTGGCGGCGGTCCGGGCAATAGCCGGGCTTGCGCCCGCAGGGGTCAGCGCAGCCGTGCTCGTACCTCGGCCGCAGGCGGTTCTTCCGAGTGCGGATGTATCCCGCGTCGAGGTAGACGTCCTCCCACTTCAGCCCGAGGACTTCGCCCTGCCGCAGCCCGAGCGCCAAGGCGATGACCCAGCGCGCGCTGTTGCGGAGCTTCGCCGCTTCTACGAGGAGACTCTGGACCTCCTCGATGGTGTACGGCTCAATGTCCTCCTCTTCGATCCGCGGCGCCCGCGCGATCTCGGCGACGTTCTTGGTGATGTGGCCACGGCGAACGGCTTCGGCAAGAGCCACCCGGACCGTGCGGTGTACGTGGTGGGCCGTCCCGGCGGCGCTCCCGTTCCGCTGCATGCGTTCGTAGAACGATTCGAGGTGCTCGGGTTCCAAGGCATCCAGCTTGTGAGCGCCCAGGCCGGGCGGCGCGGTGCTCGCGCAGCTCGGCGCGCAGCAGGCGACCATGTTGCGAGCCCTCCAGGGCTGATAACGGCCAGCTCGCGCAAGAGCTTGGCCGCCTCCTCGAACCAGGGTTGCGAGCCCTCCAGGGCTGATGACGGCCAGGATCGCTCGAACAAGCACGTCGCGTGTATGAGTTGCGAGCCCTCCAGGGCTGATGACGGCCGGTGGACGAGCCGGAGTTGAGTCGGGCCTCTTCCGTTGCGAGCCCTCCAGGGCTGATGACGGCCAGCAGGCGCGCGTCCTTCGCCGCGGAGGCGGGCGGGTTGCGAGCCCTCCAGGGCTGATGACGGCGCGAGGGTAATGCTGCTGGTCAGCACCTCCCTCGAGGCGGCTTCTGGAACAAGATGTGCAGCAGTCCGACGGTAGTGCAACAGCTCAGGTCAGAGCTGTGCCGCTGCGACTGGCGTCCTGTGGTTCGCCCAGGTATGTCTCAGCCAAATTGCTCCCTCGGGAGCCATGCTTCCCACAGAACGCGGGACGTCCACGAACCGTATGCCCGGCGCCAGAAGGCGCCGAAGGCCGGCGGCAGCTGCTAGCACGAGGACGTGAAGGCAACGGCCTGATCGAGGTGGAACGAGGAGCCCGGGGCCGTCGGGGTCCAACCCTCACGCAAGGCAACCCGAACAGCCGCGGCGACACCGGACGGCAGTACAGGCTCAGCTTCGCGGCCGATCCAGTTACTCGGATGCGGCTGGTCGGTGATGACCACGAGCGTCGTCCCTGGGGTGTTCGCATGCTCCACCGCGAACGTACACGGCGACCATGCCAGCCCCTGGCAGTACGTCGGCCGGCCCCGCAGCCGCCAGCGGTAGACCGTGCCGTCGACAACGATCCGTCGCGATCCCTTGCTGACCAGTGCCATGGCCCTCCTTTGACAGCGAAGATGTTAGCGAGCCCGACCCCACCGACCGTCTCAGCTTCCGTCTCGTTCAGGGCGGTTCACGGTCGTTCGTGCGGGTCCCGGAGCCGTCTCCACACCGGTGGCCAGCCGCCCATGAACCCAGGTGAACGCCCCCGCACACTGCCCAGCACCGCACCACCACTGGGCGCCGCCGTGAGGCTGCTCAGCTCGCGTTGTCCTGGTCTTGCCCACAGCCGGTGCTTCCGGGCGTCCCGAGATGGCGTCGGCGATCTACCCGGCCACCTCCTTGGGCATGGCGTCCGGCACATGGATGTAGCCGGCCCTCATGTTCACGGAGGCGCCCGGTTCCCACTCCCCACCGGGCTGAACGAAGGTCCCGGCCGCCCAGCGGCCGGGACCTTCGCCGTGTGGCCGGTCGGTGGGGCGTCGGCCCATGCGCGTGCGGGCTCAGGTCCGTTCCCGGTGCGGCGGTACTACGATCGCCCGTCATGGACTGGCTGGAGCGGGCCGCGACGTTGAGGCAGTGGACCAAGGGCGGGGCGCGGGCTCCCCACAAGCCGCTGCTCCTGCTCTACGCCCTCGGCCGGTTCCAGGAGGACGCCGACGGCGAGCTGTACTACAGCGCGGTGGAGGAGGACCTGAAGCGGCTGCTGGCCGAGTACGGTCCGCCGAACAGGACAACGCCCGCGTACCCGTTCCACCACCTGGTCAGCGACGGGGTGTGGGAGGTGCGGACCGACCGCGGTCCCGGGAGTCCCGGGACCGGGGTGAGGGAGCTGCGGGCGGGCGGGGCGGCGGGACGGCTGACGCCGGACCTGCGGACGGCGCTGCGACGGGAGCCGTCGCTGCTGGGGCGGATGGCGCGTGTCCTGCTCGACCAGCACTTCCCGCCCTCCCTGCACGGCGAGCTGTGCGAAGCGCTCGGGCTGGAGCTGGAGCCGGCGGAGACGGGCTGGTCGTCGCCGGCGCGGCGGCGGAGGGACCCGCGGATGCGGGAGCGGGTACTGACGGCCTACGAGTACCGGTGCGCCTTCTGCGGTTATGACGGGCGCATCGGGGCGGTGCCGGTCGGGCTGGAGGCCGCGCACGTGCGCTGGTGGGCGTTCGGTGGTCCGGATGACGTCGACAACGGCCTGTGTCTGTGCTCGCTGCACCACAAGCTCTTCGACAAGGGCGTCCTCGGTGTGGGGTGGAGGCCCCCGGGGTCCCCCCACTCAAGCGAAGCCGGGAGTGGGGGGAGGCGCCGAGAAGGCCGGCGCGTCCTCGTCTCGCAGCGCTTCGTCGGGCACAGCCGCGCGGCCCGCGAGCACGTCACAGCGCTCGCGGACCGCCCGCTCAGCGGACCGCAGCCGGGGGCCAGCCCCGTGGCGACGCACTATCTGTCCTGGCACACCGGCCAGGTCTTCCAGGGCGACCCGCGCCCGGGCGCGGATGTCCCGGGAACCCGATCCGGCGGGGACTCGCGCGGCCGCACGCAGGTCGGCCCTCAGGGTCCTGCGGGTTGAGCAGGAGTGCGCGCCGGTCCGGGCGAGGTGCGTGACGTTCCGGCTCGCCGGAGTCCGCCCGGGCGCGAGGGTGCCTGTTCCGGGGGGCCTCGGCGGCGGGTGCTCAGTAGTCGACGCGGTCGGACTTGGCCAGCCACGCGTCGAAGGGCGCCGTGCGGTTGGGCATCTCCACACGCTCGATCGCCATCGGCCACAGCTCCGCGGGCTTCTTCTCGAACAGGTCGTAGAACTTGCGGTCGTCGAAGCCGGCCACCGCGGCGTCGTCGCGGTCGGCGGCGAAGATGATCCGGTCGACCCGCGCCCACAGCGCGGAGGAAAGGCACATCGGGCACGGCTCGCACGAGGTGACCAGAACGCAGCCTTCGAGCGAGAAGGTGTTCAGCTTCCTGCAGGCGGCACGAATCGCGCTGACCTCGCCGTGCGCCGTCGGGTCCAGGTTCGACGTGACCTTGTTGTTGCCGATCGCGACGATCTCGCCGTCCTTGACGATCAACGCGCCGAACGGGCCGCCGCCGTTGTGCACGCTGCTCGTGGCAAGACCGATCGCCTCGTCCATCCAGGCACGCTCGATTTCCTGGATGCTCGTTTCGTGCGTGTGCGCGGTCACGGTCACTCCTCTGCAAACGGTGGGACTCCGGTCGGACCGAGGTGTGGGGCAGTTCGCTCAACCCCGTCGCACGGTGATCGGCGTTCACGATCGCCGGGCCTGTCCGCGACTCGTTCACGTGCTGTCTTTCCGGAATACCGCTAGTAGAACCGCCTTGCACCGTCGAGGGTCAGTCACCGAAACCATGAAGGAGTCGGCCCGCCGACCGGGCCCTTTTGTGGATTCATACGGACGGCGCGATCGGCGGTCTCAGGGGCTCCGCCGAAAGCCGCTGGTGGTCGAGGTGCGCGGCGGTGGGGCCGGTCCGGCGGAGAGCTGGTGGAGCGCTTGCCGGGCACCGTCCGACGTCAGCACAGGGCCCCGGCCACGGGCCGGCTGGCGCTGTGTCGTCGCTGGGCCGTGCGGGGTGGCCGTGCGAGGGGCCGTGCGAGGGGCCGGGGCG
>NZ_WMLF01000417.1 GCF_014156695.1 Streptomyces durbertensis
GTCCTGCACGACGTCTCGGTCACCGTCTCCGCCCGGACGCGCCTCGCCGTCGTCGGCGAGAACGGCCGCGGCAAGACCACCCTGCTGCACCTGCTCGCCGGCCTCCTCACGCCGGACGAGGGCACCGTGCGGCGCGCCGGCACACTCGGCCTCGCGCGTCAGGAACTGGCCGCACGCGACGGCGAGACCGTCGGCACCCTGACGTCGGAGGCGCTGGCGCCCTCCCTCGCCGCCCTCGCCGCACTGGAGGAGGCGACCCGTGCCATGGCCGACGGCGACCGCGCCGCCGGCGACCGGTACGCCGCCGCGCTCGACGCCGCGACCCGGCTCGACGCGTGGGACGCCGAACGCCGTGTCGACGTCGCGCTCGAAGCGCTCGGCGCCTGCCCCGAGCGCGACCGCCCACTGGCCGCGCTCTCCGTCGGACAGCGCTACCGGGTCCGGCTCGCCTGCCTGCTCGGCGCCCGGCACGACGTGCTGCTGCTCGACGAGCCGACCAACCACCTCGACGCCGCCGGACTGGACTTCCTCACCCGCGGCCTGAGGGAACACCACGGCGGCCTGGCCGTCGTCAGCCACGACCGGGCACTGCTGCGCGACGTCGCCGACCGGTTCCTCGACCTCGACCCGAGTCGCGACGGCCGACCGCGCCTGTACGCCGGCGGCTACGACGCCTGGCAGGCCGCCCGCCGACGCGAGCGCGAGCGGTGGGAACAGGACCACGAGCAGCAGCGGCAGGAGCACCGGCGCCTGCGCGACGCCGTCTCCCGGGCCCGCGACCGGCTCTCCACCGGCTGGCGACCGGAGAAGGGCACCGGCAAGCACCAGCGCCAGTCCCGCGCGCCGGGCGTCGTCCAGGCGCTGAAAAGGCAACAGGAGGCTCTGGAGGCGCACCGGATCGACGTGCCGCAGCCGCCGCCGGCGTTCCACTGGCCCGACCCGGGCGTGCGGCCGGGCGCGCCGCTGCTGCGCGCCCACGGCCTCACGGTGGCCGGACGGCTGGCCGACGCCGTCGACCTGACCGTGGACGGCGGCGACCGACTACTTGTCACCGGCCCCAACGGGGCGGGTAAGTCCACGCTGCTCGCGGCGCTGGCCGGCGCGCTCCAGCCGACCGGAGGGGAGGTCCGCACGGCGAAGGGAGCCCGCGTCGTGCGGGTCACCCAGGAGACCGCGGAGTGGGAACCCGGACTCACCGCCCACGAGGTGCACCGCCGCCACGTGGGGCGGCTTGTCGCCCGAGGCGTGCTCCGCGACGCCGACGCCGTTCCGCTCGGGGCGCTCGGCCTGCTGGACGGAGACGGTGCGCACACGCCCGTCGACCGCATGTCGGAGGGGCGGCGGCGGCGTCTGGACCTCGCGTTGGCGCTGGCCGTGCGGCCGGGAGCGCTGCTGCTCGACGAGCCGACCAACCACCTGTCGTCCGTGCTCGTCGACGCGCTGACCGAGGCGATCCGCCGCACCAGCGCCGCCGTGGTGGTCGCCACTCACGACCGGCAGCTGCTGCGTGACCTCGCGGACTGGCCGCGCCTGGAGCTGGACCCGCCGGGCCGGCGGCCGCACCACGGGGAGGGCTGACCTCGGGACGCCGAACCGCCGGCCCCGCCTCTCGGTTCGGGGGCCGGCGGTGGTGTCTCAGCCGCCGACGGAGTCCTCGAGCGGCCCGCGCGCGCGGTCCGCGAGGTGCCCCGCGTCCAGCAGGAAGGCCGCCAGCCCGGTACGCCGCAGCACGGACTCCTGGTGGGGCGTCACGTTCCGCAGCGCGAGCGTCACACCGGCCGTGTCGCTGTGCCGCTTCGCCATGATCAGGACGGACAGCCCGGAGGAGTCCAGGGTCTCGACCCCGCCGAGGTCGATCACCAGGGTGTCGCCGGGGGAGAGGTGCGCCATCTCGTGCCCGACCACGCCGCGCAACTCCGGCGCGCTTTCCATGTCGACATCGCCGCGCACACGCAACAGACGCGTCCCGGGCGGTTCGTCGTGGACGTCGACAGTGAAGGGGGTCCCTTGGGTCATTCCTGTTCCTGGGTCGAGCCGGTGAGGGCGAGGCGTCCTTCGGCGATCATCGCGGTGGCGCGCGGGAACTCGCGGAGTTCCGCGGCGAGAGCGTCCAGCCCGGCGGTCAGCAGCCGTGCCGGAACCCCTCTGGGCCGCAGCACGTTCGCGGTCCAGACGAGGAATTCTGTCATCAGCGACGAGTCGTCCACGTAGAGGGCCGCGGTGAGGAAGTCGACGAGGTGGCCGAGGTCCTCGTGGGTGAGGCGCAGCTGCCGGGCGTCGTAGCCGGCCGCCTCGGGGTGCCGCTCCCGCAGCCGGGTGATCATGGCGGCGACAAGCGGCGCGTAGGACTTGCGGAGGTGGGTGTACTCCTGGTCGGCGAGGTGCGGGAGGCGGTCGGCCGGGTCGCTCGGCAGCCGGGGGGCGGCCGCGAGCCCTCCGGCGCTCCGCGCGGCGAGCCGCTCCGCGGCCAGTGGCGCGCTCGGCGCCCACATGTCGGCTCCCAGCGTCCTCGCGTGCCGGCCGTCCGGGCCGAAGCCCGCGCCGCCGGCCAGTACCGGGACCCCCACCGACTGGCAGGCGGTGATGGCCGCGTGGGCGCCGGGCAGGCGGACGGGCACCGAACACGACAGCGCGACCGCGTCCGCCCCGGTGGTGTGGAGGTGCAGCACAAGCTGGGTGGTCGGCACGTTTGCGCCCAGGTAGTCGACCCGCCAGCCGCGCAGCCGCAGGGTCTCGGCGACCAGCCTGGCGGGCAGGGCGTGCCACTCCCCGTCGCCGCAGGCGACCGTGACCCGGCCGCGCACCGGAGCGTGACGGGACCGGGGTTCGGGCACCGCGAAGGACAGGAACGCGATGGCCCGGTCGCTGATCGCGGTGGCCGCGTGTTCCTCCGCCACGCTCAGACGGGCGGCCGCCCACTCCTCTCCCACCCGGGCCTGGGCCGGGCCGATCACCTCCAGCAGCACCTCTTCGGCGGACGTGTCCACCTCCAGCGCCCGCCGGACCACGGTGAGCGCGCCTGGCTCGTCGGCCGCCGCGACGGCCTCGAAGAACGCCTCGGCGGGTGGCGACAGCCCGGCTTCCGGCAGGCGCAGCCCGCCGGGCGAGGTACCGGTCATCTCACCGTCCCGTTCCCGTATCGCTCTCCTCGACCGCGCGCAGCCGGCGGTGACGCGGCGCGCCGACCGCGAGCAGCGCCATGTCGTCGCGCGCTCCCTGCCGCAGCCAGTCCGAGGCGAGCATGTCGACCCGCTCCACGGTGGCCTCCACCGGCAGTGCCCCGCACTCGCCGAGGACGTCCCGCAGCCGCTCCTCCCCGAACATCGTCCCGTCCAATCCTCCACGCGCTTCCGTGATGCCGTCGGAGTACAGCAGGCACGCGTCGCCCGGTCCCAGGCGGACCTCCCGGGTGCGGGCCGTGATCCGGGGCAGCGCCCCGACGAGGGTGCCGTCGAAGGCCGCCGGCTCGACGGCGCCGTCGGTGCGGACGACCATCGGGCTGGGGTGGCCGGCCGCGGTGACGCGCAGCCTCACCCCTCCGTGGGGGAGCGGAGTGGCGCCGACGAGGACCAGCGTGACAAAGCGCGCGTCGTCCGCTTCGAGCAGCGACTCGTTGAGCAGGGTGAGGAGCCGCAGGTGGTCGCTCTCCACCCGGTGCAGGGCGTCGAGGGTGTTGCGGATCTTCCCGGTCAGCACGGCGGCCGACGCGCCCTTGCCGCACACGTCGCCGAGGAACAGGAACGTCTCCCCGCCGGGAGCGGCCGCCGGGTGGACGTCGTAGAAGTCACCGCCGATGCGGTCGGCCTCCAGCGCCGGCCGGTAGGCGGCGGCGAGGTCCAGGCCCCGCACGGTGGCCAGCGGTGGGGGCAGCAGCGCCCGCTGGAGGACGGCGGCGGTCTCCGCGGCGTGCGAGTACAGCGAGGCGGCCGAGACGGCGGCGCCGGCCCGCGCCGCGAAGACCCGGGCGTGGACCTCTTCCTCCTCGTCGAAGCGCGCCTGGCCGTGCCCTCGGACGAGGACAAGCGCGCCGGCCGCGACCCCGTTGCCCGGCAGCGGGGTGACCACCATGGAACCGGATTTGTCGAAGCCGTCGGGCAGCAGCCACGCCGGGGTCTCCTCCGGACTCACCCAGCGGGCGGGCACCGGGGGGAAACCGGCCATCGCGTCGGCCAGGCCCGGCACCTCGTGCACGTCCTCGGCGAGGCCGCGCTGCGCGACCACCTCGCCGCCCCGCGCGAGCACCACCTCGATCCGGTGGCCGCGTGGCGCGACGACGGCGGCGACCTCGGCGAGTTCCTCGCTGGCGAGCGAGGCCGTCAACCGCAGGCAGCGTTCCCAGTTGAGCGTGGTGAGCAGGGAGGCGGAGGCCCGGACGAGGAAGTCCGAGCGCTGCCGTTCGGTGCGCCAGCGCTCCCGCCAGGAGGTCCGTTCGCCGGCGTACATCAGCCAGGCGCGACGGCCCCCTGGGAGGTCCACGCGGTCCGCGCTGGTGCGACGGCCGGGTGGACCGTGCTGGGCCGCCCGCCGCCCGGTCCCGTCCGCGTCGGCGAGCCAGGCGGGCAGCGCCTCGGCCACGGTCGCCCCCGGCGTCGCCCGAGGCAGCAGCCGGGAGGCGGCGGGGGTGACGAGTGAGACGCGGTGGTCGGCGTCCAGGACCACGACGGAACCGACCTGGGTGTCCAGCAGGGCGTGGACCGCCGCCTCGTTCGGAGGGCCGTGGCCGGCGGGTGTCGTCGCGTCGGGTGTGGGGGCGTCGGGTCTCGTGACTTCAGGTGTCGTTCGGGCACCGCACGGCGGCGCGGTGGGGGCGCGCTCCGGCAC
>NZ_WMLF01000418.1 GCF_014156695.1 Streptomyces durbertensis
CCCTCCCACCAGGAGGGGCGGCGGACAAAACCCAATCCACGCGTACGCGCCACTTCCATTTGGCGCCGAAGAGTGGACCATGAGCTAGCAGGCACACGGCGATCCCGTGAGGAGCCCTCTTTGTACGCAGAACGTCGCTATCTCATGTGCCCACCGGCGCACTTCCGGGTCACGTACTCGATCAACCCGTGGATGGACCCCGGCAAGCCGGTCGACCTCCCGCTGGCGGTGGCCCAGTGGGAGGTGCTGCGCGACCGGTACCGCGCGCTCGGCCACAGCGTGGAGGAGCTGACCCCGGACCCGGAGCTGCCGGACATGGTGTACGCCGCCAACGGCGCCACCGTCGTCGACGGGCGCGTCCTGGGCGCGCGCTTCGCCCACCCGCAGCGGGAGGCGGAGGCGGTCGCCCACCGCGAGTGGTACGCGGCCAACGACTTCACCGAGTACCACGAGCCCGAGCACGTCAACGAGGGCGAGGGCGACTTCGCCGTCACCGCCTCCTGGCTGCTGGCCGGGCGGGGCTTCCGCAGCAGCCCGCTGTCCCATCCCGAGGCCCAGGAGTTCCTGCGCCGGCCGGTGATCGGCCTCGACCTGGTCGACCCGCGCTTCTACCACCTGGACACCGCGCTGTGCGTGCTGGACGACTCCACGGACAGCGAGATCATGTACTACCCGCCGGCGTTCTCCCCCGGCAGCCAGGCCGTGCTCGCCCGGCTCTTCCCCGACGCGATCATCGCCGACGAGCACGACGCGCTGGTGCTCGGCCTGAACTCGGTCAGCGACGGGCACCACGTGCTGCTGCCGCAGGCTGCGGTCGGCCTCTTCGAGCCGCTGCGGCGGCGCGGCTACGAGCCGATCCCGGTGGCGCTGTCGGAGCTGCTGAAGGGCGGCGGCAGCGTCAAGTGCTGCACCGCCGAGCTGCGCGGCCCGGCCTGAGCCGGTAGCGGCGGACCCGGCGGACGGCGGCCCTCACGGGCGGTCGTCCGCCGGTCCTTCCTCCGGCGACGGCCAGGCGTCACCCCAGGCGTCACCCCAGACGGCGTCCCGGGCGGCACGGTAGGCGGTGCGGTCGCGCTTGGTGACCGTGCGACGGGCCAGGCCCTCGGTGCCGGTGCACAGCTCCAACAGCACCTGCCCCTTGCGGATCTGCGGTCGCCGCACGATCCGCGCCCCGGCCGGGGCCCCGGACGGCTCGCGCGCCTCCTGGTCCCGGCCGGCGGGCTGGTCCGCCGGGGCGGGGCGGACGGCCGCCACGTAGGAGTACTTCTCGTCCTCGTGGCCCAGCGAGCCGCCTTTCACACGCCGGTGCAGCGAGGAACGGCTGACGCGGGCCGCGAAGTGGCACCAGTCCTCGCCCGGCACCATCGGGCAGCGGTCGCTGTGCGGGCACGGCGCCAGCACCGTGAAGCCCGCCTCGACCAGCCGGTCCCGGGCGGCCATCACCCGCAGATAGCCCTCGGGCGTGCCCGGCTCGATCACCAGCACCGCGGGTGCGGCGGCGGCCGCGTCCACCGCTGCCGCCCGGTCCCGCTCGGTCAACTCGCCCAGCACGTAGGAGATCGTCACCAGGTCGGCCGGCGGGAGCGTGAGGGCCGGCCCGATGCGCTCGCGTCGCCACTCGGTGTCCGGCAGGGCCCGTGCGGCCAGCTCCCGGCCGAGCCCCAGGGCCGACTCCGACCAGTCGAGCACGGTCGTGCGCACCCCGCCCGGCCAGGCGGCGGCGACCGCCCAGCCGGCCGCACCGGTGCCGCCGCCGACGTCGACGTGCCGGCCGGGCGCCCACTCCGGCAGCCGGGCGCGGAACTCCGCCAGCGCCGCGCTCACCGCCGCGAACGTCGCCGGCATCCGGTAGGCGGCATAGGCGACCGCGTCCGCCCGGTCCCGCAGAACGGGCGCGTCGGTGGCCGTCCGGCCCCGGTACTCGCTGATCAGCCGCTCGACGGCGGCGGTGGCCCGGCTCGGCGGCAGGCCGTCCAGCAGCGCGGCGAGCGCCGAGCGGAGTTCTTCGTCGTGCACCGGGAAAGTCTAGGTCCTGCCGCCGGCCGGTGCGCCGGGGCGGCTCACTCCCCGTCCGGCACGGCCCACTCCCCCTCCGGCGCGGCTCACTCCCCCTCCGGCACCTCGACGACGGCGCCGTCCTTGTCGACGGTGTGGCTGCGCCAGTACACGTCCCACTTGTCGTCCACCTTCCGCGGCACCTTGCCCTCGGGGTAGCGCGTGTACCCCTCAGGCACCTCCTCGCCGTTCTTGACGCACTGCGAGCCCGTGCCCCCGATGGTCATGACCGGGTACTCGCCGTTTCCGCAGATGCTGTCCCGGACGGAGCAGCCCGAGAGCGCCACGGCCGCGACGCCGCCCGCCAGCACCGCGACGGCGACCGCGCCGAGGCGACGGGCCCGGCGGGCGCGGGTGGTGGGGCGCGAAGGGAGGGTGATGCGGTTCACGACTGGTCTCCTGTCGTTCGTGCGGTCGGTCCCCACTCTGTGCCACTCCGGGCACCCGGTCCTGAGTACCCGTACCCAGAAGGCGATCAACGGCTACTCAAGCCGGGGTCGGCCTGTGGGAGCGTGGCGTCACCGCACCGTCGCGTTCTGGTCGTCGCACCGTCGCGCCCTAGCGGACCGCGCGGGCGAGGCGGGTGGCGGCCTCCGCGCGCGGGCTGCTGTCGGGGACGGCCGGCCGTACCGGGTGCACGGTGTTGGCGAGCAGCACCAGGAACGTGTCTGTGGCCCGGTCCACGACCAGGCTGGTGCCGGTGAAACCGGTGTGGCCGGCCGCGCCGCGCCCGGCCAACTCGCCCATGAACCACGGCTGGTCGACGGTGAAGCCGAGCCCCGGCGCGTCCAGCAGCAGCGCCACGGAGTCCGGGGCGAGTATCCGGGCCCTGCCGTAGGCGCCGCCGCCCAGCAGGGCGCGGCAGAACACGGCGAGGTCGTCGGCGGTGCCGAACAGTCC
Source organism: Streptomyces durbertensis (assembly GCF_014156695.1). Classification (GTDB taxonomy): domain Bacteria; phylum Actinomycetota; class Actinomycetes; order Streptomycetales; family Streptomycetaceae; genus Streptomyces; species Streptomyces durbertensis. The sequence goes on from NZ_WMLF01000418.1 coordinate 2,956, forward strand.
GGCGTGGCCGGCGACGCCGCCGAGCGCGTACGCGTTCTCGTCGTGGACCACACCGCGCAGCATGCCCCGGTCGGCCTTGGCGCGCGGTCTTCGCTGGTCCTCGGTGGCGGCGGCGCCCAGCACCGGGCCGAAGCGGGTCGCGGACATCCGCAGCGGCCCGGTGACGCACTCCCCCAGCAGCACGTCCAGTCCCTGGCCGGTGACCTGCTCCAACACCTGTTGCAGTGCGAGGAAGTTGAGGTCGGAGTAGCGGTGCCGGCGGCCCGGCAGCGGCCGTTCGGACCACAGCAGCTCGAGTCCGTGACCGTCGTGGAACGGCAGCTCGGGACGCAACCCCGAGGTGTGGGTGAGCAGTTGGCGCAGGGTGATGCCGGCCTTCCCGGCCCCGCCGAACTCCCGCACGTACGCGGCGGCCGGCCGGTCGAGGTCGACTGTGCCGCGCTCGACCTGCTGGAGGACGGCGACGGCGGTGAACAGCTTGGTGAGCGAGGCCAGGTCGAACGGGGTGTCGGGGCGCATCCGCTCCGGCTCGTCCGCCAGCGTGCCGGCCGTGCTCCACCGCCACGCCCAGCCGGTGGCGTGCCGCAGCACCAGGTACGGGCCGCGTCCGGCGGCCACCACGGCGCCCGCGCACCAACCGCGCGCCGGCAGTTCGTCCACCCCCGCCGCGAGCGCGTCGATCTGCCGGGGATCGAGTCCCGCCTGCTCGGAGCTGCCCTGTCTCAGTCGTGCTGACGCCATGGACGGCACATTACGAGGAAGCAGCCGGCGGCGAGCACGATCACACACAGCTGCGTCAGCGCCATCGGCACGGCCGTGTGCTCGCCGGCGACCCCGACCAGCGGGGAGGCGACCGCGCCGACGAGGAACTGGGAGGTGCCGATCAACGCCGAGGCGGTGCCGGCGGCGTGGCCGGCCCGCATCAGCCCCTGCGAGCTGGCGTTGGGCAGCACCAGCGCCATGCCGGACATGAGCACGAACAGGCCCGTCGCGACGGCGGTCAGCCCCACCTCGCCGAACACGCCGGTGGTCATCAGCAGCAGCGCCACCGCGGCGGACCCGGTGACCACCAGCCCGGCGCCGATCACCGCGTCCAGCCGGACCCGGCCCACGAGCAGCCGCCCGTTCAGCTGGCCCGTCGCCACCAACCCGACGGAGTTCACCATGAACAGCAGGCTGAACGTCTGCGGGGAGGCGCCGTAGATCTCCTGCACGACAAACGGCGAGGCCGCCACGTACGCGAAGAGCGCGGCGAAGGTCAGCGAACCGGCGAGCAGGTAGCCGGTGAAGACCCGGTCCCGCAGCAGGCCGCGCATCGTGCGCAGCGCCTCGCGGACCCCGCCGCCGTGCCGCCGGTCGGCCGGCAGCGTCTCCGGCAGCCAGCGCGCGGCGACCAGCGCCAGCAGGGTGCCGACGGCGGCGAGGGTGAGGAAGATGCCCCGCCAGTCCGTCACCCGCAGGAGCTGCCCGCCGAAGACGGGCGCGAGCACCGGGGCCGCGCCGGAGACCAGCATCAGCGTGGAGAAGAACCGGGCCATGGCGAGTCCGTCGAACAGGTCGCGCACCACCGCCCGGGCGATGACGATGCCGGCCGCGCCCGCCAGGCCCTGGACCAGCCGGAACGCGGTGAGCGACGCCATCGTCGGCGCCAGCGCGCACGCCGCGCTGGCCAGCACGTAGCCGGCCATGCCGACGAGCAGCGGCCGGCGGCGGCCGAACCGGTCGCTCATCGGCCCCACCACGATCTGGCCGACCGCCAGGCCCAGCAGGCAGGTGGTGAGGGTGAGCTGCACCTGGGAGGCGGCCCCGCCCAGTTCACCGCCGAGTGCCGGGAGGGCGGGGAGGTAGAGG
>NZ_WMLF01000419.1 GCF_014156695.1 Streptomyces durbertensis
GGAGTGGGGACTCTCGCGGCGGTCTGCTCGGCGTTCTCCCGCGCCGGCGGGATCGTGGTCGGCTCGGCCCCGGCGGTGGTCGTCTCGGCTTTCGGGACCGTCGTCTCACTGCTGTCGCTCACCCGGGACACGCTATCGATGCGCGGCGGACGCGGGCGGGTGGGGGCCGGTGTCTGTCCGAAGGGTCCAAGTGGCCCCGGTACCGCCCGGACCCGCGTCGAGGGCGGCGTGAGGCCCGACGGGTGGAGGCCACCCCCGCCGGCCCCGGTTCAGCGGTCGTCGGCCGAAGTGATGCGGCGGCCGGTGAGGCGGGTGGGACGGATCGACACCCACAGCTCGCGGCCGCCACCGGCCCAGGGTGGGGTGTGGGCGCGCCGGCTGAGTTCGCGCACGGAGTCGGGGTCGGTGACGACGGTGGCGGGTCCGACGGCGAGCACGCTCCACCCCTGGCTCTGCGCCTCGTCGATGTGGTCGACCTCGAACGCGACGTCCCTGCCGACCGCCTCCGCCGGTGCCGAGCCGGGGGTGGTGCGGAAGACGATGGTGTCGTCGACGAGGTCGTAGTTCACCGGGACGACGGCGGGGCCGCCGTCGGGCGAGGTCACGGCGACGCGCCCCACTCCGTGGCCGGCGAGCAGCGCGCGGCACTCCTCGGGGGCGAGGTCGCGCAGCCGAGGGTGCTGCAGGGCCGTTCCCTGGCCGGGCGGGGAGTCCGCGCCGCCGCCGCGCAGTGCGGCGACCGAGGTGCCCAGAGCGTCGGACAACCGGATGAGCGTCGACGCGGTCGGTGCGGACGGGTGCTCTTCGAGGTACCTCAGGTACTCCGGCGACACCCGTGCGCGGCGGGCGGTCTCCTCCCGGGTGAGCTTGCGGCGCCTGCGCTCCTCGGCGATCCGCCGTCCTATGTCGCCGGGCCCGACTCCGGACGGCCCGACTCCGGACAGCCCGACTGCGGACGGCCCGGCCGCGGACGGCGTCCAGGCCGCTGCCTCGGAGGTACGCGGGCGGTGGGACGGGTCGCGGCGGGGCTGCGACGGGTGGTGTTCGAGGTGGTGGACGTGTGCGTCGGGGCCGGGGTAGACAAGCGTCACGTCCCCGGTGTCGGACCAGCGGACGTCGTAGGGAGGTGTGCCGTCCTCGTGGCGGAGCCCGATGATCTCCCCGTCGCGTCCGGGGCCTCCGGTCCGCTGGCTTCTTATGACCAGTTGGTCACCGAGATGGGCTCGCATGACCGTCGTCCTTCCTCGCTGAGGTGGGGTGCTCGCCTCCCACGCCTCCCGTGAGCGGGAGAGCCCGGTGCGCCCGCCCGCGCCGGGCGGGCGTCGGTCACATGGACCAGCCGGTGAGCTGGTGGCGGCGTGGCCGGCTGGCGCCCATGCCTTCGATGTCCTTCTCCGCGATGTCCAGCAGCTTGCGCGCGAGGTTGTCCATCGCCCGGCCGGCGGCCAGTTCGTCGCCGATCTCGGGGACGTCGGTGTCCGTCGGATGGCAGTGCGCCGTGCCGTGGCCGGTGAGGGTGGTGGTACCGGTGTCCAGGACAACGCGGGCGGTGGTCGTGCCCCGGTCGTCCTCGAAGAGGTGGAGTCGGACCTTCCATTCCGCGGTGTGCGCCATTGTTTCCCTCCTCGGTGGGAGCGGACCGTGGTGGTCCTGCGACCGCCCCCGGGATCGGGCTTTCCCTCCCAGCGTGCGCCGGGGAGGGCCCCGGGCACAGGGCCGAAGGTCCCGGCGGGGCCGGTTTCCGTCCTCGGCCCGGCTCCGGGAGCACGGGCGGGGCTGCTGCGCCGGCGTGCGTGCCGGCCGGTAGTGCGGTAGTCCTCGGAAGGGAGGCCACCGAGCTCCGCGGGCGCGGCGTGCGGGCCCGGCGCCCCTCGTGTCCAGTGCCGCGCGGAACGAAAGGGCCCGACGTCATGCGATCCGTCCCCCTCGTGCGCATCGGCAGACCGCGCGGTGCCCGCACTCTCCCGCTCACCGGTCCTCGTGGCTGAGGCCGACCGCGACGGGGTGCCGCGGCGGGCCGCGGTACGCGAGACGCACACCGCGCTGGTGTTCTTCGCCGGCGACCGCGTGTACAAGGTGAAGAAGCCCGTCGACCTCGGGTTCGTGGACTACCGCACGGTGTCGGCCCGTCGCGCGACGTGCGAGAGGGAGGTGGCCCTCAACCGGCGCTTCTCCCCCGACGTGTACCTGGGTGTCGGCGAGCTGCGCGCGCCGGAGCGCGAGGAGCCCGAACCGCTTGTGGTGATGCGGCGTATGCCGGACGGCCGCCGTCTGGCCCGGCTGGTACGGGAGGGCGTCGACGTCCGGGACGCGCTGCGGGCGCTCGCGCGCATGCTGGCCGTGTGGCACGCCCGGGCGCCACGCGGCCCGGCGGTGGTGCGCGAGGGCACCCGGGACGCGCTCGCAGGACGCTGGGAGGACAGCTTCGCGCAGGTCCGGGCGCTTGCCGAGGACGGTCCGGTACCGGACGGGGTGGCGGAGGTGCGGCATCTGGTGCGCCGCTACCTGGCCGGCCGGAAGCCGCTGTTCGACAGTCGAATCGAGGAGGGGCGGGTGGTCGACGGCCACGGGGACCTCCTCGCCGAGGACGTCTTCTGCCTGGACGACGGCCCGCGGGTGCTGGACTGCCTGGAGTTCGACGACCGGCTGCGCTACGTCGACGGCCTGGACGACGCGGCGTTCCTCGCGATGGACCTGGAACGGCTCGACGCGCCCGGGGCGGCGGCGTACTTCCTCGCCCGGTACGGCGAGTTCGCCGGTGATCCCGCACCGCCTTCGCTGTGGCACCACTACGTCGCGTACCGCGCGTTTGTGCGCGCGAAGGTGTCGCTGGTGCAGGCACGGCAGGGCGCGCCGGACGCGGAGCCGGCCGCGCGGCGGCTGGTGGAGATGACACTCGGTCACCTGCGGCGGTCCGCCGCGGTGTTGGTCCTTGTCGGAGGTCTGCCGGGCAGCGGCAAGAGCACCCTCGCGGGGGCGCTCGCCGACCGGCTGGGCCTCACGGTGCTGAGCAGTGACCGCATGCGCAAGGAACTGGCGGGCCTCCCCGTGGAGCGGTCGGCGGCGGCCGGCTACCGGGAGGGGCTGTACACGCCGGAGTGGACGGCCAGGACGTACGCCGCGCTGCTGGAGCGGGCTGCCGCCCTGTTGTCGTCCGGGGAGTCGGTGGTGCTGGACGCGAGCTGGTCCGACGCGGCCCGGCGCGCCGCCGCCGCGGACGTGGCCGAGCGGTCCGGCGCCGAACTGGTCGCGCTGCGTTGCGACGCGCCGCACGAGGTGACGGCGGCCCGGCTGGCGGCCCGGGCCACCGGTGCCTCGGACGCCGATCCGCGGATCGCCGCCGCCATGGCCGCCGACGAGCAGCCGTGGCCCGGGGCCGTGCCCGTCGACACCGGGGGGCGACTGGAGGACTCGGTCGCCTGGGCGCTGGCGGCCGTACGCCCGTGGGGCGGAGGAGAAAGCGATGCCCCCGCGTTCCGGCGTCCCGGTGCGGGGACCGCGTGAGCGGGCGGTCCGGTCGACCGCCTCGACGGGTGTCGAAGGGCTCGCTTCCGCCGGGCGGGCGAGTCGAGCCGTCCGGGTGGGTGGCCGTGGCGTACGCGCCGAGGGCCGGTGGGCACGCCATTCTGGGAGCGGAGGCCGGCTGGTCACCGGGCGGCAGGGAGGAAGGGAGCGGGCGCCATGGACGTCCTCGTCGGTTACGCGACGGTGCACGGTTCGACCCGGGAGATCGCCGAACGCCTCGCCGGTGTGCTGCGGCGGGCGGGCGTGGAGGCGGAGGCCCGGCAGATGGGGCAGGTCGACGACCTGAGCGGGTACCGGGCGTTTGTCCTCGGCAGCGCGGTGCACGGTCAGAAGTGGCTCGGCCCGGCGCTCGCCTTCGTGCGGGAGAACCCGGACACCCTGGCCGCCCGGCCGGTGTGGGTCTTCAGCGTGGGCATGCCGGGAGCGCTGCGGGGACCGTGGAAGGGGCTCGCTCCGAAGGAGATCCCGGTGATCGAGGAGGGGCTGGCCGGGCTGCCCCGCCGGGAGCACCGCCTGTTCTCGGGAGTGGTCGCGCCGTGGCAGCTCAACCGGCTGGGCCGACTGCTGTTCCGGCTGGTGGGGGGCCGTTTTGGTGACTACCGGGACTGGGCGGCGATCGAGTCCTGGGCGGTGGAGATCGCCGAGGCGCTGAGCGCCGAGTGAGCCACGGGCCGCAGCGGCGCGCGGTGGACGTCCGGCGCCTCGACGGGGACGCGGCCCGGCGGGCCGCCGTCAGAAGCGGGCGGTGGAGACGACGTAGACCTGGGGGCGTTCGGGGCGGGTGAGGTCGACGGTGACGGCGACCTCGGGGCGGTGTTCCGGCAGGTCGACGGTGGTGGAGGCGAAGCTGCGGCCGGCGGAGCGCAGGTCCCAGCCGACGACGTCGGCCCGCGTGTCGCTGATGGACCGGCCCGGGGTGAGGTCCGACCTGGTCAGGCCGAGGGTGGCGAGGAAGCCGTCGAGCCGTTCCGGCGAGGTGCGGAACTGGACGTAGAGGGAGCTCTCCCGCCAGCTGTTCGTCTCGAAGTAGGCCACGTACGTGGCGCGGGACGGGATCGGCACCTCGTAGATGCGGCGGGTCACCCGGCTCGGCCAGTCCCAGACGAGGCTGGTGGCGGAGGCGATCTGCTGCTTGTCCTTGCCGCTGTCGCGGCTCTGGTGGGCGGAGAGCACGAGGTAGCCGGCGGGCAGGGCGACCAGCAGGACGACCACGACGGCGGTCACCAGGCGGCGCAGCGGTGAGG
>NZ_WMLF01000042.1 GCF_014156695.1 Streptomyces durbertensis
TGGTGGGAGCGTACGGCCGCTACGCCGGCCACGGGTGTGGGGCGATCGACGTCCGGCTGAGGTTTTGCCGTCATGTCCCTTTGGGTATCGCGCGATTGACCCGCGACCGGCCTGCCCGAGGACGTGAGACATGCGCCCCTTCTGCTCCCGTGCACCGACCAATGCCGACTCACCGAAAGTTATGATCAGTTGCGCACCGTCGGGACCGGGGTATGAACCCCCTGGTGCCCCGACGGCCCACGCCCTGCCGTTAGCGACCGTACGTCCTTGGAGGTGAGCCGCCGTGGCACTCTCGATTTCGGCGGTTGTGCTGCTGGCGATCATCGTCTTCCTGCTCATCAAGAAGTCCGGGCTCAAGGCCATGCACGCCGTCGTCTGCATGTTGTTCGGCTTCTACCTGGCCAGTTCCTCGATCGCACCCACCATCAGCGACCTGACCACCAGCGTCGCCAACATGGTGAGCGGTCTGAAGTTCTGACCCGGCCGTCGGTGACCGTTCGGCGGGAGGGCGTGCCCGGGCGCGTAGGCTCGGCTCCATGAGTGCGCCCTCCAACCGACCGCGACTGCTGTTCGTCCACGCCCACCCCGACGACGAGTCGATCAACAACGGCGTCACCATGGCCAGGTACGCCGCGGAGGGCGCCGCCGTCACCCTCGTCACCTGCACCCTCGGTGAGGAGGGCGAGGTCATCCCGGAGGACCTGGCGCACCTGGCACCCGACCGCGGCGACAACCTGGGGCCCTACCGGATCGGCGAGCTGGCGGCCGCCATGCGCGAACTGGGCGTCAGCGACCACCGGTTCCTCGGCGGGCCCGGCCGCTACCGCGACTCCGGCATGAGGGGCACCCCCCAGAACGACCGGCCCGAGTGCTTCTGGCAGGCCCCGCTGGACGAGGCCGCCGCGCTGCTCGTGGAGACCGTCCGCGAGACCCGCCCCCACGTCCTGGTCACCTACGACCCGGACGGCGGCTACGGCCACCCCGACCACATCAAGGCGCACCGGGTCGCCACCCGGGCCGCGGAACTCGCCGCCGACCCGGCGTTCCGCCCGGAACTGGGCGAAGCGCACCGGATCGCCCGAACCTACTGGAACTGCGTACCCCGTTCGGCGGTCGACGCCGAGGCGTTCGCGGGCAACCCGTTCCCGGGCGACACCGACGTCTCGGACATCCCGGGCGTCGTGCCGGACGAACTTGTCGCCGTGCGCGTCGAGGGCGGCGAGCGGTACACCGCCGCGAAGGTCGCCGCGATGAGCGCCCACGCCACCCAGATCGTCGTGGAGGGCGCCCACTTCGCGCTGTCCAACGGCCTCGGCCAGCCCGTGCAGACCACCGAGTGCTACCGGCTGCCCGACGGCTCCGGGCCCGCCGGCCCGCCGGCGACCGATCTCTTCGACGGGATCGACGGAATCGCCGGGGTCGAGCCGGTCGACGGGACCGAGCGGTGAACCCCTGGCTGCTGCGGGCGCGACTGCTCGGACTCTTCCTCCTCGGTGCCCTGGTGGGTTTCGCCGGCCTGGTGACACACGCCGGCTGGTTCCCCGGCGGGCTGCTGCTCGCGCTCGCCGGGCTCGGCGGTCTCGCCTACGGCGCGCTGGTCCTCACCGGCGACCGGTCCGGCCCGTGGGCGGCGGGCGCCGGATGGGCGCTCACCGTACTCCCGTTCACCTTCTGGGTGAGGCCCGAAGGGGACTTCCTGGTCACCGATCTGAGTGCCGCTCTGTTCCTCTACGGGGGCGTGCTGCTCGTTGTGATGTGCGCCACTGTGCTGCGTCCGCCCAGGTCCCGTTTTGACGGTCCCGGCGACCGGGCGGGGCGCCCCCAGTAAGGTGGGGGCCGCCGGCGAGCCGTACTGGCACGACCAGTAAGACGAACGGGTGCGGCGGATACAACCGGGAGAACCTGCCTTGAGCCGTGAAAGTGACAGCTCGTTCCGGAACGGGAGCGAGCCCGAGGAACCCAAGACCGAGACGACGTTGACGACCCGGGTGCGCATCAACATCCCCGGGTCGCGGCCGATTCCCCCGGTCGTCGTGCGGAAGCCGGTGGACCCGGCTGCGGCTGACTCCGCCGGCGCCCCCGCCAGTGCTCCCGGAAGTGCCGCGGACGCGGCCGCCTCCGAAGCTCCGAAGGGGCCCTCCTCCAGCGAGTCCACGGGCGCCAGCTCCTGGTTCGCTCCCCGCAAGGCGCCCCCGGCGGGGAGCGGCCAGACGAGCACGCCGCCGCGCGGCACCCCCACCGGCGCCGCGCGCGGCGAGACCCCGCCCGGCGGCACCCCCGCCTTCGGCGCGGGCCCGGCCGCTTCCAGCGGCACGGAGCGCCCCGGCGGACGCCCGGCGCCGCTGCCGCGCCGGACGCCGCCGGCCGGCCCCACAAGCGGCCCGGCCACCGGCGACATGCCCAGCCTGCCGCCCGGGTTCCAGCAGACGCCGGGAACACCGCCGCCGGCCGGCGGTCCGGAGCCCGCGGTCCCGCCGGTGCTCGGCCCGCCCCCGGGTTCGGACATCACCGGCATCATGAAGCCGCCGACGCCGGCCGGTGAGACGCAGGGCATTCCCGTCGTCCCGCCGGGCCCCGAAGCGCGGCAGGCGGCCGACCCGTTCGCGCCGAGCGGTGACGTGCCGCGCGACCCGTTCGCGCCGAGCGGTGACGTGCCCCGGGACCCGTTCGCGCCGAGCGGTGACGTGCCGCGCGACCCGTTCGCGCCGAGCGGTGACGTGCCCCGGGACCCGTTCGCGCCGAGCGGTGACGTGCCCCGGGACCCGTTCGCGCCGAGCGGTGACGTGCCCCGCGACCCGTTCGGGCCGACCGGCGGCGGGCCTCGTGACCCGTTCGCCGGCAGCCCCGCCAGCCCGTCGCCGGCCGGTCCGTCGCCGACCGGCGCGCCGGCCGACGGCCCGTCGGCCAGCGGTCCCGGGGTCCCGGGACCGGCGGTGCCGCCGCCCGGCCCCGGCGCCGACCCGCGCCGCCGTGAGGAGCCGGAGCCGGAACCCGAGCCGTTCACCTTCAGCGAGCCGGACCCGCCCGCCCGCAAGGGACGTTCCAAGCTGGTGCTGCTCGGCGTGGCCGCCGCCGGTCTCGTCGGCATCGCCTACGGCGCCGGTCTGCTGCTCGACCACTCCGACATCCCCAACGGCACCACCGTGCTCGGCGTGGACATCGGCGGCTCGACGCAGCAGGAGGCCGTGGCCAAGCTGAACGCCGCGCTCGGCTCCCGCACCACGGACCCGCTGGTGCTGGAGGTCGACGGCGCCGAGCAGCAGTTGAAGCCGAGCGTCGCCGGGCTCTCCCTCGACACCGACGAGACGGTCCGCGGTGCCACCGGACGGGACTACAACCCGGTCTCCGTCATCGCGTCGCTGGTCGGCGGAACCCGTGAGGCGCAGCCGGTCTTCAAGGTGGACGAGGAGAAGCTGCGGGCGGCGCTGACCGAACTCGCCGGCGCCGGCGGTACCAACGGGGCCCAGGAGGGCATGGTGCGCTTCGAGGACGGCAAGCCGGTGGCCGTCCCCGGCAAGGCGTCCATGGCGGTGGACGCCGACCGGGCCGCCGACACCGTAGAGGCCGCCTACCGCCAGCGCGCCGCCACCGGACGGGACAGCGCGGTGACGCTCCCGGTGAGCAAGCAGGAGCCGAAGGTCACCCAGGCCGAGTTCCAGCGGGCGATCAAGGAGTTCGGCGAGCCGGCCATGTCGGGCTGGGTGTGGCTGAAGGCCGGTTCGGTCGAGGTGCCGTTCAGCCAGCGGACCATCGGCGAGTTCCTGACGATGCGGCCCGCCGGCAACGGCCGTCTCCAGCCGGTGGTGGACCCCGAGGCGCTGGCGGCGAAGTACGGCACGCTGTTCGACGGTGTGGTGATCGACGCCGGTACCGGCCCGGTGCCGATGACGCCCAAGCACGCCGCGAGTGCGATGACCAAGGCGCTGGCCGAGCCCGCGCCGCCGGAGCCGCAGCGGCGGTACGCCGTCGTCGAGGGCGCCACCCAGGGCTGAGAGCGGTGGGGGCGCACGGCCGTCGCCGTGCGCCCCCACCGGACTCCCCCGGACTCCTCGCCCGGGCCTGCGTCAGTTCAGCCGCGCGCGGGCGGCGCGCGCCTCGCGGTGCGCGGCCTCGGCCGCCTGCGGCTCCATCGCCGCCACCAGCGTCGCGTACTCCTCCAGGCCGCGCGCGCCGCCCACGAAGTCACCGCGCTCCACGAGCAGTCGGGCCCGCTCGTAGCGCAGCCTGGCCGGGTGGTGCGGCAGCAGCAGCCCCAGCTCCACGGCGGCCAGCGCCACATCGGTGTGCTCGGGCCGCTGAGCGGCCCAGGAGCGGATGTTGTTCAGCACCCGGGAGACGATCTCCAGCGGCGGAGCGGGCTGGAGCATCGCGCGGGACAGCGGTCGGCCGGTCGCGCCGGCCACCAGCAGCTCCGCCTCCTGCTCGCTCATCAGCCGGCCGCCCGCGAACGGGTCGACCAGCACGTGTTCGCCGTCCGGCTCGCCGAAGCCGACGACGAAGTGGCCGGGCAGCGCGACGCCGTGCACCGGCGCGCCGGCCCGCCTGGCCACCTCGATCCACACCACCGACAGCAGGATCGGCAGCCCCCGGCGCCGCCGCAGGACGTTGCCGAGCTGGGAGGACTCCAGCCGTTCGTAGTCGTCGCGGTCGCCGTGGAAACCGAGCCGCTCACCGAGCAGCGCGCGCAGCGTCACGGCCCAGTCGACCGGGCCGCGGTGCGTGGCGAAGGGCAGTTCGCCGGTGAGGCGGTCCAGCTCGATCTGGCCCTCGTCGACGGCCCGTTCGCCCTCGTCCCGGTCCATCGCTCCCCGGCCGGGCGCCACCAGCTCGCCGAGCAGCAGGCACAGGGTGGCCAGGTCCGGCTTGTCGGTGCGGGCGGCCTCGGCGAAGAGGCGCTGTGCCCCGTCTCCGCTGTCCTGGTCCGTCATCGTTTCCCTCCCCCGCGTCGCGTCGCTCGCGCGACTCGGTCCGGTCAGCTCCGCGGTCCGTCGGGCGCGCGCCAGTGCTGGTAGCCGTGGTGGCGGGCGAAGCCGAGCCGTCCGTACATGGCGCGTGCCGCCTCATTGTCCGTCTCCACCTGCAGGTACCCCGCCCGGGCGCCTTCTGACGCCGCGCGCTCGGCCAGTGCGGCCACGACGGCGGCGGCCAGGCCGCGGCGGCGCAGGTGAGGGGCGGTCTCCACCGCGCCGAAACCGGCCCAGCGGCCGTCCACCACCACGCGGCCGATCGCGGCCGGCGCCCCGGACCCGGCGGCCTCGCCGGCGGCGTCCTCGATCGTCGGCCCGCCCGGCTCATCCGGCCCGTCCGGCACCGTGGCGAACCACACCGACGGGCCGCCGCCGAGTACCCGGAGCGCCTGCGGGCCGAGCCCCGCCGAGCGGTTGTAGCGTGCCAGCCACGCCTCGTCGGCCTCCCGGGAGAGCCGCACCGCGGAGGTGTCGACGCCCCGGTCGACGATCGGGGCGAGCGCGCCGGTCCACACCTCGGCGTGGGCCACCGGCCGCCAGCCCCGGTCGGCGAGTGCGGCGGCCAGCCGTTCGCCGGTGTCCGGGCCGCCGACGGTGGTGTGGACGTGCGCGGGGAGCGCCCGGCGCGCGTACCAGGCGCGTACGCGCTCCAACGCCTCGTCCAGCGGCAGCCCGGGGTCGCCGAGCGCGAGGACGGAGTTCGCGCGGCGGGTGAAGCCGCCGGCGGCCCGCAGCAGCCAGTCACCGAGCCGTTCGGTCTCCACGGCCGGCCAACCGCGCGCGGCGACCCGTTCCAGCTCGGCGGTGTCGGCGGCCGGCAGCCCACGCACCCGGGCCGGCGCGGCGGGCACCACCTTGCCCGCGACGAGCCGGTCTTCCGCGATGCGGACGCGTTCGCCGTTCCGTCGTGTGACGTGAAGCACGCCGGCGTTCCACGATGTGAGCACGCCGACGGTGTCGGTGAAGCGCGGACCGGTCGGATCCCCTTCCGGCCCGGGGGCGGCCAAACTTCGTACGGACACCCGTTTCCCCACGTCAGAGGGGCTGACACGGACCTCAAGCCGTCCGCTCATGGTGAACTCCACTGATCTGCTCGACCCTCTTGTACCTGTGCTCGTCCGGAACGGCGATACTAGAGGTGGGCATCGACGACGCCGCGCTCCCGCGCGAGAAGAGCCCTACCGAGGAGGAACGAGAGCGTGACCTACGTCATCGCGCAGCCTTGTGTCGACCTGAAGGACAAGGCGTGCATCGAGGAATGCCCCGTTGACTGCATTTACGAGGGCCAGCGGTCCTTGTACATCCACCCTGACGAATGCGTCGACTGCGGGGCGTGTGAGCCGGTCTGCCCGGTCGAGGCGATCTTCTACGAGGACGACACCCCGGAGGAGTGGAAGGACTTCTACAAGGCGAACGTCGAGTTCTTCGACGAACTGGGTTCGCCGGGTGGCGCCAGCAAGCTCGGCCTCATCGAGCGGGACCACCCCATCGTCGCCGCGCTCCCGCCGCAGGAGCACGACGAGTGATCCGACGGTGTGACGACGGCGGCCGCGCGCGGCCACCGCGGTCACACCCCGCCGCGGTCCCGCACGGCACCCCACCCGGGATGCCGCGCGGGACCGCGGCGTTTCCACGAGGGCTCCCCGCGGCGCCGCCCGGGGAGCCGAAGAGAAAGCGAGCCAGCACGTGCCACCCGTCTCGTCCAGGTTGCCGGTCTTCCCGTGGGACCGGCTGGAGCCGTACAAGGCGACCGCCGCGGCGCATCCCGACGGTCTTGTCGACCTGTCGGTCGGCACCCCGGTGGACCCGGTCCCGCCGCTGATCCAGCGGGCGCTCGCCGCCGCCACGGACCGGCCCGGCTATCCCACGGTGTGGGGGACGCCCGCGCTGCGGGACGCGATCAGCGGCTGGTGCGAGCGCCGTCTCGGCGCGCGGGGGGTCGGGCACGGGAACGTGCTGCCGGTCGTCGGCTCCAAGGAGCTGGTGGCCTGGCTGCCGATCCAGCTCGGCCTGGGGCCGGGGGACCGGGTGGCGTACCCGAGGCTGGCCTACCCGACCTACGAGGTCGGCGCCCGGCTCGCCGGCGCGGAGCCGGTGGTCTACGACTCGCCCACCGAGCTGGACCCGGCCGGGCTGCGGCTGCTGTGGCTGAACTCGCCGTCCAACCCGACCGGCCGGGTGCTGTCCGCCGACGAGCTGCGCGAGACGGTCCGCTGGGCGCGGGAGCACGGCGTCCTGCTGGCCAGCGACGAGTGCTACCTGGAGCTGGGCTGGGACGTCGAGCCGGTCTCGGTGCTGCGCCCCGACATCTGCGACGGCGACTTCTCCGGTCTGCTGGCGGTGCACTCCCTGTCCAAGCGCTCCAACCTGGCCGGCTACCGGGCGGCGTTCGTCGCGGGCGACGCGGAGGTCGTCGGTGAGCTGCTGAAGGTCCGCAAGCACGGCGGCATGATGACGCCGGCGCCGGTGCAGGAGGCGGTGATCGCGGCCCTGGGCGACGACGCGCACGTGGCGGAGCAGCGGGAGCGGTACGCGGCACGCCGGGCGGCGCTGCGTGCGGCGCTGGACAAGCGCGGGTTCCGCGTCGAGCACAGCGAGGCGTCGCTGTACCTGTGGGCGACCCGGGACGAGCCGTGCTGGGAGACGGTCGCCGAACTCGCCGAGCACGGCGTGCTGGTGGCGCCGGGGGACTTCTACGGTCCGGCCGGCGGGAAGTTCGTGCGGGTGGCGTTCACCGCGACCGACGAGCGGGTCGCGGCGGCGGTGCGCCGACTGTCCTGAGACCGTCGCCCCTGAGAGCGGCACAACGGGAGGAGGGGCCGAACGCGGTGGCGTCCGGCCCCTCCTCCCGTGCGACGTGCGGACATCAGCCGAGCGGCACGCCGCCGATCGAGGCGTTCCCCAGGGAGCTGGGGGCCAGCGGCAGGCCGCCGAGGGACTCGGTGGGCAGGCTGCCCAGCGCGTCCGTGGGCAGGCCGCCGTCGGAGACGGTCTTCACGGTCTTGCCGAGCATGTCGGTGGCGCCCTCGGCCGGGGCGGCCGAGCGGGTCAGCTGGCCGGCGACCTCACCGGCGGCCGGCACACCGGTGCGCACGGCCTCGCCGCCGGCGGCGCCGGCGAGCTTGGTGACGTTCTGGGTGGCGGTGTCGAGGTTCTCGCCGTTCAGGTTGTCCAGGTTGCTGAGGCCACCGAGTTCGGGACCCTTGGGCAGGTCCACGGCGTTGGCGGAGCCTGCGGCCGCACCGACGACGGAGGCGGCGCCCGCGGCCGTCAGCAGTGCGCTCTTGGCGATCCGGCGCGTGAAGGACATGTTGCTCCTTTGACGGAGAGATATTCGGGAAATCCGGGCGAGTGCCCGGCCAGACGCAGTGCCTATCGCGTCCGGCGGCCCCGAGGTTGCGGCCGACAAAGGTAAAGGATTGGTAATGCGTCGCATTGTATGGATGGGGCAAAGAGGGCAATCCGTGCAGTAGGGTTGCCCCGCCGGTACGGCGGAGGCCAAGCGCCGCAAGGCATCCGGCGTTCCGGGGCGCTCTCCGGCGGCGCTCGCAACGCGCCGCGCCGAAGTCAGCCCGGTGATTGTGGAACCTACTCCTGCGGGTGAACGGAAGAAATCTGACGCACCAGCGTCAGGCGCACGTCACTCCGCTTCGCGCCGTCGGTTTTCCGCCAGCGATCGGCCGGATCGGCGGTGTCCCCGGCCTCCCAGACCCGATCCGCGTAGGCGACCCGCTCGATCCCCAACCGGGAGGCGTTCGCCACCGCCCAGTGCGCCAGCTGCCACCCCCGCCGCACGACGGCCCGCTCGTCATCGTCACGGCCACCGCCATGGCCACGGCTGGCGGCGGGCTCCGCGTTCGCGCGGCGCTCGGCGGCCTCCGTGCCCCGCTCCACCGGGCGGACCGGGATCGACAGCCCGGCCCCCGGCGCACCGCGCCCGGCACCGCCGGCCACCAGTGTCGGCCGCAGCTCCGGACCGAACTCCCGCACCAGCTTCTCCCGCACCTCGCCGGCGTCGCCCGGTCGCGGCTTCTCGGAGCGCTTCCCGCCGCAGCTCACCGCCGCCGGCCGGCGCCCGGTCAGTGCGGCCGCCAACTGTCCGGCGCGGGGCTCGTGCTTCGCGTACTCGTCCGGGAAGGCACTCAGCTGCACCCGCTGCGCCGCGACCGTGAGCGGCAGCCCGGCGTAGTCCGGCACCTCCACCAGGCGCTCGTAGAACTTCCCCGCCGAGTACACCGGGTCCATGATCTGCTCGACCGTCCCCCAACCCTGCGAGGGGCGCTGCTGGAACAGGCCGACCGAGTCCCGGTCGCCGTAGTCGATGTTGCGCAGCATCGACTCCTGCATGGCCGTCGCCAGGGCTATCGTCACCGCACGCTCCGGAAGGCCACGCGCACTGCCGACCGCCTCGATCGTCGCCGCGTTCCGCAGCATCTGCGGTTCCAGGTGGTACGGCGAGTCGTCCTCGCCGCCCCGCACCACGCAGTGGTACGGATCGGGCTCCCACAGCCGGTCCCTGGCGACCTGCACCACGGCGTAGCCGGCCAGTGTCAGCAGCACGACGACGGCGGCCGCGACCCGCAGCCGCCCGCCCCGCTTCCCGCCCTGCTCGCCAGTCCCACCTTCGGCCATACGCGCAGCCTATCCGCCGTCTCGGACCCGCCGGGTAGGGTCCTGCCCATGGCAAAGGACACGCTCGACCTCCGACAGGACGCCGCGCGGCTGACCGCGCAACTCGTCGACATCCCCTCCGTGAGCGGCGACGAGAAGACGCTGGCCGACGCCGTCGAGCTGGCCCTGCGCGAACTGCCCCACCTGGAGGTCCTGCGGTTCGGCAACAACGTCCTCGCCCGCACCGACCTGGGCCGGGCCGAACGCGTCGTGCTGGCCGGCCACATCGACACCGTCCCGATCGCCGACAACGTGCCGTCCCGCCTCGACGAGGACGGCGTGCTGTGGGGCTGCGGCACGTCCGACATGAAGTCCGGCGTCGCCGTCCAGCTGCGCATCGCCGCGACGGTCCCCGAACCCAACCGCGACCTCACCTTCGTCTTCTACGACAACGAGGAGGTCGCCGCCCACCTCAACGGCCTCGGCCACGTGGCGAAGGCGCACCCCGACTGGCTCGCCGCCGACTTCGCGGTACTGCTGGAGCCCTCCAGCGGCCAGGTCGAGGGCGGCTGCCAGGGCACCCTCCGGGTCCGGCTGCACACCGCCGGCCAGCGTGCCCACTCCGCCCGCGGCTGGATGGGGGAGAACGCCATCCACGCCGCGGCGCCCGTGCTCGACCGGCTCGCCGCCTACCAGCCGCGCCGCGTCACCATCGACGGCCTGGAGTACCGGGAGGGCCTCAACGCCGTCCGCGTCGAGGGCGGCGTCGCCGGCAACGTCATCCCCGACGCCTGCGTCGTCACCGTCAACTACCGCTACGCGCCCGACCTCGGCGAGGAGCAGGCCCTCGCCCACGTGCGCGAGGTCTTCGCCGACTGCCCGGTCGCGGAGTTCGAGGTCGACGACCACAGCGGCGCCGCGCTGCCCGGTCTGGGCCACCCGGCCGCCGTCGCCTTCATGGCCGCCGTCGGCGGCACCGCGCAGCCGAAGTTCGGCTGGACCGACGTCGCCCGCTTCAGCGCGCTCGGCGTCCCGGCGGTCAACTACGGGCCCGGCGAGCCCAGCCTGGCCCACCGCGTCGACGAGCGCGTCGACACGGCGGTGATCCTCCGCTGCGAGGAGCGGCTGCGCAGCTGGCTCACGGCCTGACCGACCGCCGGGGCGGAGGTCACGCCGGAGGCCGCACCGGACGTCGCGCCCGGGGGGCCGGACCGTACCCGTGAGTTACGGCCACGGTCACCTCGGCCTGCGTACTCTTGGCCCGAGATCAACCGGAGGGAGCACGACACATGACGAGTGCAGCGGAGCAGGAGCAGGAGCCCCAGGAGCAGCGACTCGGCGCGGTGGTCCGCCGCCGCGGCCAGGTGCAGCCCGGCACCACCGACCAGCGCCTGCTCGAATCCACCGGACCCTCCGACTTCATCCACCGCGACCCCTGGCGGGTCATGCGCATCCAGTCGGAGTTCGTCGAGGGGTTCGGTGCGCTGGCCGAGGTCGGCCCCGGCATCAGCGTGTTCGGCTCGGCGCGCACCCACGAGGGCTCCCCGGAGTACGCGGCCGGCGTCGCGATCGGCCGCGCCCTCGCCGAGGCCGGCTTCGCCGTGATCACCGGCGGCGGCCCCGGCGCCATGGAGGCCGCCAACCGCGGCGCCTACGAGGCCGGCGGCACCTCCGTCGGACTCGGCATCGAGCTGCCCTTCGAGCAGGGCCTCAACCAGTACGTCGACCTCGGCGTCAACTTCCGGTACTTCTTCGTCCGCAAGACCTGCTTCGTGAAGTACTCGCAGGGCTTTGTGGTGCTGCCCGGCGGAATGGGCACGCTGGACGAGCTGTTCGAGGCCGTGACGCTCGTCCAGACGCGCAAGGTGACCCGCTTCCCGATCGTGCTCTACGGCTCCGAGTACTGGGCCGGACTGCTGGACTGGCTGAAGAGCACCGTCGCGGGCGAGGGCAAGGTCGCCCCCGCCGACCTGGAACTGCTCCACGTCACCGACGACGTGGACGAGGCGGTGGCGCTGGTCACCAAGTGACCTCCTTCGCCTGAGCGCTGTGCGGGTGCGGGTGCGGGTGCGGGTGCGGTTCGGGCCGGGCCGCGGGCTCAGGCCAGCCCCCGGCGGGCCACCGCCGGGGGCCGGTGGCCGGCGATCGACGCCACCATGTCCAGCACCTGCCGGGTCTCGGCCACCTCGTGCACCCGGTACACCCGGGCGCCCAGCCACGCCGAGACCGCCGTGGTCGCCAACGTGCCCACCAGCCGCTCCTTGACCGGGCGGTCCAGCGTCTCCCCGACGAAGTCCTTGTTGGACAGCGACACCAGCACCGGCCAGCCCGTCGCGACCATCTCGTCCAGCCGCCGGGTGGCCTCCAGCGAGTGCCGGGTGTTCTTCCCGAAGTCGTGCCCCGGGTCGATCATCACGGCGTCCCGCCGCACCCCGAGCGCCACGGCCCGCTCGGCCAGACCGACCGTCACCCGCAGCACGTCGGCCATCACGTCGTCGTAGCCGACCCGGTGCGGGCGGGTGCGCGGCTCGGCACCGCCGGCGTGCGTGCAGACCAGCCCCACGCCGTACCGCGCGGCGACCTCGGCGAGCCGCGGGTCGACGCCGCCCCACGCGTCGTTCAGCACGTCCGCGCCGGCCTCGCAGACCGCCTCGCCCACCTCGTGCCGCCAGGTGTCCACGCTGATCACCACGTCCGGGTGGCGGCGGCGCACCTCGGCGACGAAGCCCGCGGTCCGGCGGATCTCCTCCGCCGCGTCGACCTCCTCGCCGGGACCGGCCTTCACACCCCCTATGTCGACGATGGCCGCGCCCTCCGCGACCGCCTGCTCGACCCGGGCCAGCGCCGGCTCGTCCCGGAAGGTCGCGCCCTGGTCGTAGAACGAGTCGGGCGTCCGGTTGACGATGGCCATGATCACCGGCTCGTGCTCCCCGAACTCCCGCCGTCCGAGCCGCAGCATGAGATTCCTCCTGGTCGCTCCGCGCCTGTGCGCCACGCGACACGCGCGCGCACCGGCGAGCCTAGGCCCTGTCGGAGCCGCCGCTCCCCACGACGTCCCCGGTCGCGGGCGACACCCTCGGGGGCGCGGCATGGCAGGATCGTCGGACGCTGCGGTGGTGCAGCGGACGCACGACGGGGAGCGACTGTCTTGTTCTGGTTCATGCTGATCGGCTTGCTGCTGGTGGTCGGCGCGGTCACGCTCGCCGTGGCCCGCAGCGGCGTCGGCGGTGGCGGCGGCCCGGTGCGCGGCGGGCTCACCGACCCGGTGCCCGAGCGGCCCACGGTCGGACTGCCGCTCGACCGGCCGCTGGTGCGCGCCGACGTGGACGACCTGCGGCTGCCGCTCGCGCCGCGCGGCTACCGGATGGCCGAGGTCGACGACGTGCTCGACCGGTTGGCCGCCGAACTGGCCGTCCGGGACGCCCGCATCGCCGAACTGGAGGCCACCCTGGCCGGGAACAGGGCCGCCGCCACCGCCCGCCCCGACCTGTTCGCCGACGCGGCCCCGCCGGGCTCGGGCCCCGACCTCGTCAAGCGGCCCGGGGAGACTCCCGAGCCGGAAGCACAGGCCCCCGCCGACGACAAGCGGGACGGGGACGAGGGCGACCGAGCCGAGGGGCGCGGGTCCGGTGGGTGAGGCCGTCGCGGGGCCGGACGGGCTGCCGCGCTGCCCGTGGGGTGTGGGCCCCGCCGACTACACCGACTACCACGACGGCGAGTGGGGCCGCCCGGTCCACGGCGACGACGCGCTCTTCGAACGCCTCAGCCTGGAGGCGTTCCAGTCCGGCCTGTCCTGGCTGACGATCCTGCGGCGCCGGGAGGGCTTCCGCCGGGCCTTCGCCGGCTTCCGCATCCACCACGTCGCCGCCTTCACCGACGCCGACCGGGCCCGGCTGCTGGCCGACCCCGGGATCATCCGCAACCGGATGAAGGTCGACGCGACCCTCGCCAACGCCCGGCTGCTCGCCACCTGGCGGCCGGGCGAACTCGACGAACTGCTCTGGTCCTTCGCCCCCGCCGCCGGTGCCGACCGGCCGGCACCGGCGGACACCGGGCAGGTGCCGGCCACCACCGCCGAGTCCGTGGCGCTGGCCGCCGAGCTGAAGCGGCGCGGCCTGCGGTTCGTCGGGCCGACCACGGCCTACGCGGCGATGCAGGCGTGCGGCGTGGTCAACGACCACCTCGCGGGCTGCGCCTTCCGCACGCCGCGCACCGGCTGACCACACTCACCGGCCGGCGGGGTCGCCGGCCCGTGGCGCTCACCGGCCCGTGAAGCGCGGCTTCTCCTTCTTCACAAACGCCTCGACGGCGGCGAGGTGGTCGTGGGTGCCGCCCGCGGCGACCTGGAGTTCCCCCTCCTTCTCCAGTGTCTCGGCAAGCGAGTGGGAGGCGCCGAACGCCATCGACTCCTTGATCGCGGCGTAGGCGGCGGTCGGCCCCTCGGCGAGCCGCCGGGCCACCTCCAGGGCGGCGGCCGGGAGTTCACCGGACGTCACCACCCGGTGGGTGAGGCCCAGTTCGAGCGCCTCCTCCGCCTTCACGCTGCGCGGGAAGTAGAGGAGGTCCGCGGCGCGTCCGGGACCGACGAGCCGGGGGAGCGTCCAGGAGATGCCGGAGTCGGCGGTCAGCGCGATCCCCGCGAAGGCGGTGTTGAACGCGGCGGTGTCCGCCATGATCCGGTAGTCGGCGGCGAACGCGAAGCCCGCGCCGGCGCCGGCCGCCACCCCGTTCACCGCCGCGACGACCGGCTTGGGCATGGCGGCGATGGCCAGGGTGATGGGGTTGTAGTGGTCCTGGACCGTCGTCAGGGCCTGGCCGCCGGCCGCGCGCAGCGCCTCGACGTGCTCCTTGAGGTCCTGGCCCACGCAGAACGCCCGCCCGCTGCCGGTGAGCAGCACGGCCCGCACGGCGGGGTCCTCCGCCGCTCTGGCGAGGGTGTCCCTGAGCGCTTCCTTGGTGGTGTTGTCGAGCGCGTTCATCGCGTCGGGACGGTTCAGCGTGATCGTCGCCAGTCCGTCGGTCAGTTCGTAGAGCACGGTGTCGGCCATGGGCACAGCATGGCGGAGATCATCGGCGCCCGGAACCGCGGCCCGGCTCCTCGCCGCTGTGAGCTGCGTCAAACCCCGCAGAGCCGTCAGACCCGTCAAAAATCCCCGGCGCCGGTGGCGTGGGCGGCGCGGGGGCGCAGTATCGCAGGCGGTTCGCGGGTTTGATCCGCTTTTGACTGGGCGCGTTGCACAGATGATGCCTGCCGATGTTGGTCATCGGGTCCCGCCATGCGGGATAATGGCTGAGAAGCAATGTGTTCGATGCCGGTGACATCTGGGTTGTCGCCTGCGACGAGCAGGTTCTAGCTGGTTTCAGGAAGGGGAACGAGCATGGCGGCCATGAAGCCGCGGACGGGCGATGGTCCGCTTGAGGTGACCAAGGAGGGGCGGGGCATCATCATGCGCGTTCCGCTTGAGGGCGGCGGCCGGCTTGTCGTCGAGCTGACCCCGGATGAGGCGGTCGCTCTCGGCGAGGAGCTGAAGAAGGTCACCGGCTGAGGTGACCCGAGGCCGCACGACCGTGCGGAGCTGAACCTCATCACACCGCACCGCCCCCGGAAGGGACGCCTTCCGGGGGCGGTGACGTGTCTCCCGGGTACGAGTACCCGTGTCCGAGCGTCAGCGGGCGCGTTTGACCGCGCACAGCAGGCCGTCGCCGACCGGCAGCAGCGACGGCAGCAGCTCGGCGCTGTCCCGCACCGTCCGCAGCAGGTCCCGCAGCCGCAGCACCTCCGCCGGCTGGGCGGCCGAGTCGACGGTGCGTCCCTCGGCGAAGACGCCCTCGAAGCACACCAGCCCGCCGGGGCGCAGCAGGCGCAACGATTCGCCCAGGTAGTCCAGGCATTCCAGGTGGTCCCCGTCGCAGAAGACGAGGTCGTAGCCGCCGTCGGCCAGTCTGGGCAGCACGTCCAGGGCGCGGCCGGCGATGATCCGGGCGCGGTTCCCGGCGAAGCCGGCGGCACGGAACGCCTGGCGGGCGAACTGCTGGCGCTCCGGTTCGATGTCGACGGTCGTCAGCACCCCGTCCGGGCGCATGCCCAGCAGCAGGTGGATCCCGGAGACCCCGGTGCCCGTGCCGATCTCGGCGACGGCCTTGGCGTCGGTCGCGGCGGCCAGCAGCCGCAGCGCGGCCCCGGTGCCGTCCGAGACGCTCCTGGCGCCGACCTCCAGCGCGCGTTCCCGAGCCCAGGCCAGAGCGACGTTGGCCGCGCTGTCGGCGTGCTCCACGCCGTACGCGTCGGCGAACGCCCAGCTCGTCTGCCGGTTGACGGTAATCGTCCCTCTCCTGTCCCACGGTCCGCGCCACCGTGACTGTATCCGCTGCCCCGGGGAACCAGGGGAGGGGATCACGCGTTGGAACAGACAGGTGACCGAGGCGGTACGAGCAGACCGGGACGGGGGCCGCGTGTGAGGCCGACAGTGAGGTGCGTCGAGGGTGCCGGGCGGGTCCGCGCGGACGCCGACCGGCGATCCGGTGCGCGGACGGGCCCGGATTCTTATCCGGAGCTAACGGGGCAGATGGCTAAGGTGGGTGCTCCACTGGACACCACCAGAGCCGACAGGGGAGGTGCGGCTTCGGCCGGTGGCCGGGGAGTGCTGGCGCGCTTCCGCCGGTCGTCCGGCAAGCCAACATCTGTGACCTACAACGCTGACCGCAGCCCCGCCGTTGACACCGCGACCGAGGAGGCCCCGGTGACCACCGCGGTGTTCACCGCGGACGCGGAGAGTCAGGCGTGGACGCCTCCCTCGTGGGAGGAGATCGTCAGCACCCACAGCGCCCGGGTCTACCGCCTCGCCTACCGGCTCACCGGCAACCAGCACGACGCCGAGGACCTCACCCAGGAGGTCTTCGTCCGCGTCTTCCGCTCGCTGTCCACCTACACGCCGGGCACGTTCGAGGGCTGGTTGCACCGCATCACCACGAACCTCTTCCTGGACATGGTGCGCCGCAAGCAGCGCATCCGGTTCGACGCGCTCGCGGACGACGCCGCCGAGCGGCTGCCCAGCCGGGAGCCCTCCCCGCAGCAGCACTTCAACGACACCCACTTCGACGCGGACGTGCAGCAGGCGCTGGACACGCTCGCCCCGGAGTTCCGGGCGGCGGTGGTGCTGTGCGACATCGAGGGGCTGTCCTACGAGGAGATCGCCGCGACGCTCGGTGTGAAGCTCGGAACGGTCCGCAGCCGCATCCACCGGGGCCGCTCCCACCTCCGCAAGGCCCTCAAGCACCGGTCTCCGGAGCGCCGCGCCGAGCAGCGGGTGCCGCTGGCCGTCGGGGCGGTGGGCCAGGTGCCGCTCGGGGAGGTCGGTGCCCGGTGAGCGCCACGGCCGAGCCGTCTCCGGCCGAGCTGCACCTGGGCGACCGGCTGGCGGCGCTGATCGACGGCGAGTTGGAGGACGACGCCCGCGAGCGGGTGCTCGCCCATCTCGCCACCTGCGCCTGCTGCAAGGCCGAGGCGGACGCCCAGCGGCAGGTCAAGAGCTTCTTCGCGGACACCGCCCCGCCCCCGCCGAGCGACGGCCTGCTGGCCCGGCTCCAGGGGTTGCCGGCGGGCCCTCTGCGTGCCGACGAGCCGCCCGGCCCCGCCCTGCCGTTCCCCGGTGGCGAGCTGCCCGGCGGCTCGGCCCCGGCCCCGTTCGGCGGCCCGGCGGAGGTGTTCGACGCGCAGCGGGGCTTCCGTATCCATCGCGGTCCGGACACCGAGGACCGCAGCGTCGAGCTGGAGCGCGCCGCCTCCCGCGGGCGGCGGCTGGCGTTCGCCGCGGCGGGTGCCTTCTCCCTGGCGGCCGTCGCGCTCGGCGGGGCGCTCAGCACCGGACCCACCGGCTCCGGCCCCGCGCCCACGGCGGGGCGGGCCGGCCGTCAGCGGGTCGTCTCGTCCGTCACCCAGTTCAGGTAGTCGGCCGAGCCGCCCGTGATCGGCAGGGCGACGACCTCCGGCTCGTCGTAGTCGTGGTGCTCGGTGACGTACCGGGTCAACGGCTCGACGAGGTCGGCACGGGTCTTGAAGTCGATCCGCCACTCCTGGTCGCGCTCGACCTTCCCCCGCCACCGGTAGACGGAGGAGATCGGGTACACCTGGGCGCACGCGGCGAGGCGTGCGCCGATCACCGCGCCCGCGAGCTCGTGGGCCTTGTCCTCCGCGTCCGTGGTCGTGACCACCACCACGTGTCCACTGTCCGTCATAGCCCCGACCCTACGGCCTGGTCAGCGGCGGCACCCGGGACACCAGTAGCCCTCGCCGCCCCGGGTGATTCCCCAGCCGCGCTCGGTGAGGTACGGCGTGGCGGCGGCGGCCTCGTGCAGCAGGTTGCCGAACAGGTCCTCGTCCTGGTTCGGCGGCGGCTCGGAGATGACCAGGTCGAAGCAGATCCGCTCCTGGCAGCCGCCGCGATCGCAGATCAGGTAGAACCGCACCGGCCCGGGCGCCCGCCCATCGGTAGTCAGACTCACCCCGGGAATGTTCCCGCCGCACCGCCTCGACGGCAACCGGTTGTAACGAGCCGATCACTCAAAAGGCTGAATCCCGTCGGGCCGGCGGCCGCCTCTCCTCACCCCTGCGTGCTCCTCGGCGCCAACGACTCGGCCAGGAAGTCGAGTTGTGCGTCCAGCAGGCGGACCACCGTGGCCTCGTCCATGGTGCCGTGGGTCGCGCCGGGCAGCGGGAGGACCCGGTGCGGACGGCCGGCGGCGAGCAGCGCCGCCGACAGCCGCAACGTGTGCGCGGCCACGACGTTGTCGTCGGCGAGCCCGTGGATCAGCAGCAGCGGGCGGCGCAGCCCGGCCGCCTCGTTCACCGGCGAACACCGGTCGTACGCGGCGGGGTTGTCGTCCGGATGGCCGAGGAAGCGTTCCCGCCAGTGGGTGTCGTAGAGCCGCTGGTCGCTGGGCGCGGCGCCGGCTATCGCGGCGTGGAAGACCTCCGGGTGGCGCAGCACGGCGGCGGTGGCGAGCGTGCCGCCGTAGCTCCAGCCCCGGATCGCGACCCGGCTTGTGTCGAGGTCGGGGCAGTGGCGTGCGGCGGCCCGCAGCGCGTCGAGCTGGTCCTCGATGACGGGCCCGAGCGTGTCGCCGTGCACGGCCTTCTCCCACGCCGGGCCCCGCCCCGGCGTCCCCCGACCGTCCGCGACGACCACCGCGAAGCCGTGCTCGGCGAACCACTGCGCCTCGCAGAGCAGCGGATGCCGGGTCCGGGTGACAAGCCGCATCGCCGGCCCGCTGTACGGGCTGAGCAGGACCGGGAGTCGACGTCCGCCACCCGGCCGGTACCAGGACGGCAGCAGCAGCGCCGTACGCACCTCGCGGGCCCCCGCCCGCAGAGGGACCGCGCGCGGCGGCAGCAGCGGTTCGGCGGCCCGCACCCCGATCGGCACGTCCGCCCGCCCGGGACGCCGCAGCGTCACCTCGGCAAGCCGCTCCTCCGTCCGGGAGACCAGCACCAGCGCGCCGCCCGCCGCCGGACGCGCGGTGTGCGTCCCGGGCACGCTGGTCAGCCGCCGCAGCCCCTCCCCCGGCGACCAGCTCCACACATGCTCCTCGGTCGGCTCCTCGCCGCCCGCGAAGTACACCGACTCCCCACCGGGCGCACCGAGTACCCGGTCGACGTGCAGCCCGTCGGGCGTGACCGGCTCACCGTCCACGCACAGCCGCCGGCTACCGCCGTGGTCCTCCACGTGCAGCAGCCGGCCCGCCCGGGTCCGCGCCGGCGCGCCCGGCACCAGCGACACCCACCTGTCGTCCCGCTGCCGCCACAGCTCCCGCGTCTCGCCGGTCGCGGGATCGGCGGCGAGCAGCAGTACGGTCCGCTGGTCGCGGCTCTGCACGCTGAGCAGCGGCCCGTGCGCGTCCCACACCGCACTCGCCAGGTACTCGAACTCGCGGCGCGACCAACGGACTTCCGTCCGTCGGCCGTCGACGTCCAGGACATACAGCCGCACGTCGGCGTTGTCCGTTCCGGCGGCCGGGTAGCGGACGGCACGAGGTGCGGCCGCCGGGTCCGCCGGGTCGCTCAGCCACCAGCGCCGCACGGCGGACTCGTCGACCCGCGCCACCAGCAGCCGCCGCCCGTCCGGCGCCCACCACAGCCCGTCCGGCCGGTGCATCGACTCGGCGGCGACGTGCTCGGCCAGCCCGTACCGCACGTCGGCGTGCTCCGGCACCGCCAGCCGCCGCGCGGCCGCGCCCCCTTCCAACTCGGCGACGTACACGGCGCCGTCGACCACACACGCCACCCGCCGCCCCGTCGGATCAATCCGCGCGACGGCAACCGGCCCCGGCAGCGACAGCCGCGTCGGCGCCACCCCGCCGTCCACGCGCAGCCACCACGCCTCGCCGCCCAGCGTGAAGACGACCGTGCGGACGGCCGCGTCGGCGGAGAACGCCACGATGCCGGTGGCCCGCTCCCGGGCCCGTTCCCGGCGCACACGTTCCGCCTCCGGCACGTCGTCCCCGGCGCCACCCGACCGGACCGGGTCCGCGAGCAGCACCTCCCGCCCGTCCGCCAACAGCCACAGACAGGACACCGGGTCCTCCGCCCCCCGACTCCGGACGAACAGCACCCGCTCCCCACCCTCGGACACCACAAACGAACCCGGAACCCCGAGAGCGAACCGGCGGGTCCGGGCGTACTGCCGGGCGAACCTCTCACGCGCTGACGACAACGGCATGCGGAAACACACTCCTCGCGGCTGACCGCAAACGGCACGGAAAACGCCATCAGGGGAGCCGAGGACACGGCTCCCCTGATCACAGGCGACGGGTTAAGGAACATCAGCCGGCGGGCACATCACACAGGCGGCCCCAGCCCGGCTCTCGGCAGTCTAGGCACGCCCCACCGCCACGACACAACCCCGATCACCGTGGGAAGGTGCCGCCGACTCCACCCACGCGCGGCCCGCTTCCGGCAGGGTCCCCACGTCTCCTCTCCCAGAACGCGCGCGAGATCACCGCCGGCGATGCCTCTCGGCACGGCATCGCCCATCTCCTCGGACAGGTCGGGGGCGGGCACGACCTCGTGGTGACACGGGACCAGAAGCCGGTCGCTGTCGGTCGGCCATGCGCACGGCTCGCTTTCCAGGCCGGGAGGGGTGGCGGCCCGGAGGCTGTCGCCGGGCCGTGCGCTGAGACGGTAGCCGGGATCGTGCCGGAGGGGGTCAGGGCGTGGTGGGTTGGCGGGCGGCGGCCTCCAGGGCGGGGATGTCGATCTTCTGCATGGTGAGCATCGCCTCGGTGACGCGGGCGACGCGGGCCGGGTCGGGGTCGGCGAGAAGTTCGAGGAGGCGTTTCGGCTCGATCTGCCAGGAGACGCCGTAGCGGTCCCTGAGCCAGCCGCACTGGCTTTCCTGGCCGCCGTCGGCGGTGAGCTTGGCCCACAGGTCGTCGACCTCCGCCTGGTCCTCGCACTGGACCTGGAAGGAGACGGACTCGTTGAAGGACCAGTCCGCCTTGCCGCCGTTGAGCGCCATGAACGGCTGGCCGAACAGCTCGAAGAGGACAAACACGACCGAGCCGGGTTCGCCGGGGCCAGCCTCGGAGTACCGCCGGACGTCGGTGATCCGGCCGTCGCCGAAGACGGACAGGTAGTAGTCGGCCGCCGCCTCCGCCTCGTCGTCGAACCACAGACACGTGGTGATCTTCTTCTCGGGCATCGTCCCGCTCCTCACTGTGCCGACGGCCTCTCGTGGGCCGTGTTCCCTC
>NZ_WMLF01000420.1 GCF_014156695.1 Streptomyces durbertensis
CCGCTGGGGTGCGGCTTCGGCGGCAGCACGGGCCGCGCGCCGCCGCGCCCGGGGCGTGCCGCCGTCTCGACGCCGTGCGGCTGCCCGTCCGGCCCGGCCGGCTCGCTGCCCTCCGGTCGCACCGCCGCTCCGGCGGCGCGCGGCGGGGCGCTGATCGGAACCAGGCGCCAGGCGACGGCCGCCCGGGCCCGGGCGGGTGCCAGCACCCGCCAGCGGGCGACCGGCGAGACGCGCGGGGTGCGGCGCAGCAGCGCGGCGCCGGACCGTTCCACCGCGCGCAGCCTGGCGTGGAAGAGGCCGGTGGTGGTCCGCAGCAGGATGGCGGGGACGGGGTGCAGTCCGGCGGTGAGGCGCGGCTGGTCGAGCCAGTCGCGCGCCCGGCCGGTCAGCTCGCCGACGAGGGCGCGCAGTTCGGGTGTCCAGCGGCGGTCGAGCACGTCGTCGGGGTCGACGTCGAAGCGCGCCAGCTCGGCAATGGGGACGAGCAGGTCGCCGCGCGCGAGGTCGCCCGGCAGGTCGACCAGGGTGTCGGTGAGGTACATGCCGTCGAGGAAGTGGGAGAAGCCCTCGACCTGCTCCCAGCGCAGGGGCATGGCCACGCCCGCGCGGTCGAGCAGGGTCCGGCACTGCTCGGCCCAGGAGAGGTTGGTGGAGCGCACCCAGGCGCTCCAGTCCGCCCAGGTCTCCAGGCGGCGGCCGGCGGCGTCCTCCCGGACGGTGTCGAAGGAGGAGAAGATCCCCTCGGGGTCCAGTCCCCAGCGCAGCACGGTGTCCACGACGGCGAGCCGTACCGGGTCGTCGCTGGTGCCGCGCCGGATGTCGGCGTCGAGGGCGGCGGTCCAGTCGGACAGCCGGGCGGCGCGTTCGGCCGCGTCGCCCTCGGTCGAGTCGATCAGGTCGTCGCCGGTGCGCAGGGCGGCCCACAGGGCCCAGCAGGCGGGGCGCAGGGCGGGCGGCATGAGCGCCATGAGCGCGTACTCGGCGGGGCTTGTGGTGCGCACGAGGCGGCGGCACTCGCGGTAGCCGGCGCGCAGCGCGGCGTCCGCGCCGCCCTGGGACGGCTGGGTGGGAACGGGGGACAGCGGGGACCACCTACTCGATCGACTGCGACACCGCCGGGCGCGGCGGCGTCGTCACGTCCTCACGGACCTACGTCCTCGGGGACTCACGTCCTCACGGACTCACGGGCTCACGGGCTCACGACTGGGCCGGCCGGGCGCCGCCCCCCTTTCCTGCTTCCCTGCTTTCCTGCCATCACTTCGTGACGGTCACCATACGTGGCGCGCCGCGCTGGTGCCGATGAGCTGATCTTTCAGCCGATCGTGTGACGCCCCCGGGGGTGCGCTCGACGGCTGACCTGCGGCGCGGCCGGAGCCTGCCCGTTCGGTCGCACGAGGGGGCGAACGGAGGCCGTCGACGAGGGGACCACTCGCCGTCACCTCCGGACGGCTCGCCGCCGGCACGCCGTCCCGCCCGCGCCCGGCGACGGGCCCGGGGCCCCCTCGCCCCGGGCCTCCCGGCGAGATATCTTGATGTCGAGCAATGTTGCAGACGTGGAGCGGAGCACCCGGTGACTGACTCGACCATCATCTACACGCACACCGACGAGGCGCCGGCCCTGGCGACCCATTCCTTCCTGCCGATCGTCAAGGCCTACGCGGCGACGGCCGGCGTCCCGGTGGAGAGCCGGGACATCTCCCTGGCCGGCCGCATCATCGCGAGCTTCCCGGAGTGGCTGGAGGAGTCGCAGCGGATCGACGACGCGCTCGCGGAGCTGGGTGAGCTGGCGAAGACGCCCGGGGCCAACATCATCAAGCTGCCCAACATCTCGGCGTCCATCCCGCAGCTGAAGGCCGCCGTCGCCGAGCTGCAGGCCCAGGGCTACGCGCTGCCGGACTACCCGGACGACCCGAAGACCGACGAGGAGCGGGAGATCCGCGCCCGCTACGACAAGGTCAAGGGCAGCGCCGTCAACCCGGTGCTGCGCGAGGGCAACTCCGACCGCCGCGCCCCCGCCTCGGTGAAGAACTACGCCAAGGCCCACCCGCACCGCATGGGCGCCTGGACGGCCGACTCCAAGACGAACGTCGTGCACATGACCGCCGACGACTTCCGCTCCACCGAGAAGTCCGCCGTCATCGCCGAGGACGGCGCGCTGCGCATCGAGCTGGCCGCCGAGGACGGCACCACCACCGTGCTGCGCGAGTCGGTACCGGTGCTCGCCGGCGAGGTCGTGGACGCGGCCGTCATGCGCGTCGCGGCGCTGCGCGAGTTCCTGGCCGCGCAGGTCGGCCGGGCCAAGGCGGAGGGTGTGCTGTTCTCGCTGCACCTGAAGGCCACCATGATGAAGGTCTCCGACCCGATCATCTTCGGCCACGCCGTGCGCGCGTTCTTCCCGAAGACGTTCGCCGCCCACGGTGAGACGCTGGCCGCCGCCGGCCTCACCCCGAACGACGGCCTGGGCGGCATCCTCGCCGGCCTGGACAAGCTGCCCGAGGGCGAGGCGATCAAGGCGTCCTTCGAGGCCGAGCTGGCCGAGGGCCCGGAGATGGCCATGGTCGACTCCGACCGCGGCATCACCAACCTGCACGTGCCCAGCGACGTCATCGTCGACGCCTCCATGCCGGCGATGATCCGCACCTCCGGCCACATGTGGGGCCCGGACGGCAACGAGGCCGACACCCTGGCCGTCCTGCCGGACAGCAGCTACGCCGGCGTCTACCAGGTCGTCATCGACGACTGCCGCGCCAACGGCGCCTTCGACCCGGCCACCATGGGCTCGGTGCCGAACGTCGGCCTGATGGCGCAGAAGGCCGAGGAGTACGGCAGCCACGACAAGACCTTCGAGATCGCGACCGCCGGCACGGTCCGCGTCGTCGACGGCTCCGGCGCGGTCGTGCTGGAGCAGCAGGTGTCGCCCGGCGACATCTTCCGCATGTGCCAGACGAAGGACCTGCCGATCCGCGACTGGGTCAAGCTCGCCGTCACCCGCGCCCGCGCGACCGGCGACCCGGCCGTCTTCTGGCTCGACGAGAACCGCGCCCACGACGCGAACCTCATCAAGAAGGTCAAGGCGTACCTGCCCGAGCACGACACCGAGGGCCTGCGGATCGAGATCATGTCCCCGGTCGAGGCCACCGCGTTCTCCCTGGAGCGCATCCGCCGCGGCGAGGACACGATCTCCGTCACCGGCAACGTGCTGCGCGACTACCTGACGGACCTCTTCCCGATCCTGGAGCTGGGCACCAGCGCCAAGATGCTGTCCGTCGTGCCGCTGATGAACGGCGGCGGCCTCTTCGAGACCGGCGCCGGCGGCTCGGCGCCCAAGCACGTGCAGCAGCTGGTCAAGGAGAACTACCTGCGCTGGGACAGCCTCGGTGAGTTCCTGGCGCTCGCGGTGAGCTTCGAGCACTACGCGCAGACCACCGGCAACACCCGCGCCAAGGTGCTCGCCGACACCCTGGACCGCGCCACCGCCTCCTTCCTCAACGAGGACAAGTCGCCCAGCCGCCGTCTCGGCGGCATCGACAACCGGGGCAGCCACTTCTACTTGGCCCTGTACTGGGCGCAGGAGCTGGCCGCGCAGACCGACGACACGCAGCTCGCCGAGGCGTTCGCCGGTCTGGCCAAGACGCTGGCCGAGCTGGAGTCGACCATCGTCGACGAGCTGATCGCCGTGCAGGGCTCCCCGGCCGAGATCGGCGGCTACTACCAGCCGGACGTCGAGAAGGCCTCCGCGGTCATGCGTCCCTCCCAGACCCTGAACCAGGCCCTCGCGACGCTCGCCTGAACAGCCGGACGCCGGACGGTCGTCAGCCGGAGGACAACCGGCTGACAACCGCCCGGCGGCGGTCACGGCGGGTGGGGAGGCGTCGCTGGGGCGCATTCCCACCCGCCTTCCGTGTGTCTGTCAGGCGGCGGGGTCGAGCTGCGGCATCTCGCCCGCGGTGGTCGACGGGTCGATGACCGCGAAGGCGGCGCCCTGGGGGTCGACGAGGGAGGCGATGCGGCCGAACGGGCTGTCCATCGGCTCCCACTCCAGGGTGCCGCCGAGGCGCCGGGCGGTCTCCACCGCCGCGTCGCAGTCGGCGACGGCGAAGTACACCAGGACGCGCGGGGAGCGGTCGTCGGGGAAGTCCGGGCCGCCGGTGCGCATGCGGCCCATCACCGGGCGGTCGGGGCCCAGTTCCCACACCCGGTAGTCCATGTCCGGGCTCCGCATCAGCTTCGTGTCGTAGCCGAAGAGGGCGGGGAAGAAGGCGTCGGACCGCTCGGGTTCGCCGGTGAGCAGTTCGCTCCAGGTGTAGGCGCCGACCTCGCCCACCCTCTCGAAGCCGGTGTGCACGCCGGACTGCCACAGGCCGAGCACCGCCCCGGACGGCTCCCGGACCAGGCTCATGGAGCCGAAGTCGCCGATCCGCATGGGCTCCATGAGCAGGGTGCCGCCGAGGTCGCGGGCGCGGTTCGCGGTGGCGGCGACGTCGGAGGCGGACAGGTACAGGCACCAGGCGGGCGGCTGCGGGGGCTGGCCCGGCATCGGTGGTGCGACGGCGGCGACGGCGCGCTCGCCGGCGTACGCCTGGGTGTAGTCGCCGTACTCGGGCGCGGACTCGCCGAAGGTCCAGCCGAGTACCTCGCTGTAGAAGCGTTTGGCGCCTTCGAGGTCGGGGAACGTGGCGTCGACCCAGCAGGGCTCGCCGTCGGGGCGGGTGGCGGCGTCGGGCATGAGGGGGTTCCTTTCGGG
>NZ_WMLF01000421.1 GCF_014156695.1 Streptomyces durbertensis
GGCTTCCGGTGTTCGTGCGGGCGGGCGCGGTGGTTCCGGTGTCGGAGGGCGGGGTCGGAGTGGTGCTGGAGGTCTGGAGGCCGCGTGCGGGCCGGACCGGCAGTGGGGCGCTCTACGTGCCCGGGCCCGGTGGGTCGGGGGCGTCGGCGAGGGTGGTGCGGCTGGTGTCACGACTGTCGGGCGGTGAGGTGATCGTGACGCGGGAGGACGGCGAGGCGGTCGAGTGGCCGGTGAGGGTGCGGGGCTGAGGCGTGGTGAGACGACTCCGGGTGTCCCGCGGCGCCGCCCGGGGTCACCCGGCCCGCTTCTCGCTCACTCTTTCGAATGATCGGGCGTGGTGGCCGGTGTCGGCTGCGGCGCCGGAGGGCAGTCTCCTGCTACGAGCGGGGCATGACCCGTCCTTCCCCCCGCGCCGCTGCCCGCGTCTCCGCCCGCACCACCGTCCGTTGTGCCGCCCTGCTGACCGCAGTGGCCTGTACCACCGCGCTGCTGGTCCCTGAGACCCCGCAGCCTTCCCGGACAGCCGCCGGGGCGGCTGCGGCCCCGGCGGCGGACGGTGCCGAGGCCGCCGTACCGCCGGTGGGCTTTGTCGCGCTGCGGCGGGTGGATCCGACGATCCGTCTGGACATCCGGTACGCCACGGCGCGCAACTTCCTGGGCCGCCGGGTGCCGGGCTACGTCGACGCCGAGTGCCTGCTCACCCGGGAGGCGGCGCGGGCTCTGAGTCGTGCGCAACGGTGGCTGCGCCACCGAGGGCTCTCGCTCAAGGTGTACGACTGCTACCGCCCGCAGCGCGCGGTGGACGCGTTTGTGGCGTGGGCGGCCGATCCGGCCGACGAGGTGACAAAGGAGGAGTACTACCCGAGGGTGGACAAGTCACGGCTCATCCCGGAGGGCTACCTCGCCGAGCGCTCCGGTCACAGTCGGGGGTCCACGGTCGACGTGTCGCTGCTGCCCGACGGCCCGGGCGCGGGACCGGCGGTCGGCGCGGAGCGACCCGGCGCCCGGCCGCCGGAGGGGGCGGCGCCCTGCTTCGCGCCCGTGGGCAGCCGCTCCCCCGACGACTCGCTGGACATGGGCACCGGCTACGACTGCTTCGACGAGCTGGCGCACACCGAGCACCCGGCGGTCGCCGGAGCCCCACGGGCGGCTCGTCTGCTGCTGCGGCGGGCGATGGAGGACGCCGGCTTTGTGAACCTGCCGCAGGAGTGGTGGCACTACTCGCTGCGCGACGAACCCCACCCGACCACCTATTTCGACTTCCCGGTGGCACCTCCGGCCGCCGGAAACGGGTAGGGCCCGGCGGAAGCGGGCCGCGCCTTCCGATGGCAGCGCGGTCGGGTTGAGGCCAGACTGGGGCTACGGTCTCGCCGGTGCGGCGCCCGCGCGCCCCGAGGCCGGGCGTCACCGGTCGGACACGGGCTCACACCGGATGAGGAGTCACCCATGCACTACCCAACCGGCGACATCTTCATCGGTGAGATCATCGGCACCGGACTCCTTGTACTGCTCGGCGCGGGTGTGGTCGCCGCCGTCCTGCTGCCCCACTCCAAGGCGAAGGCGGGCGGCTGGATCGTCATCACGTTCGGTTGGGGCTTCGGGGTGTTGGCGGGCGCCTATACCGCGGGCCCGCTGTCGGGCGGGCACATCAACCCCGCGGTCACGGTTGCCATCGCCACCACCGACGACGGGGACTGGAGCAAGGCCCCGGTGTACTTCGCCGGCCAGTTGGTCGGCGCGATGCTGGGCGCGGTGCTGGCCTGGCTGGTGTACTGGTCGCAGTTCTCGGCCAACCGGGACAAGGAGCGGGCGATGCCCACGCTCGGTATCTTCTCCACGATTCCCGAGGTGCGCAGTCCCGTCGCCAACTTCGTCACCGAGACCATCGCGACCGTCGCGCTGGTGCTGCCCGTGCTGGCGTTCGGCCTGACCGAGGGCCTGGGCACCTCCGGCACGCAGACCCTCATGGTCGCGCTGCTGGTCGTCGGCATCGGTCTGTCGCTCGGCGGTCCGACCGGATACGCCATCAACCCGGCCCGTGACCTGGGCCCGCGGATCGTGCACCAGGTGCTGCCCATCCCGAACAAGGGCGGTTCGGACTGGGGCTACTCGTGGGTCCCGGTGCTCGGGCCGCTGACCGGTGGCTTCATCGCGGCCGGCATCTTCGCCGTGGCCTTCTAGCGCGCCGGCCCGTTCGCCGCGGGACGTCCCCAGGCCGCCGCAGACGACCGTCCACCGACACGTTGGGGGTCAGCGTGACCAGCACGACAACCAGGTACGTGGGTGCCATCGACCAGGGCACCACCTCGAGCCGCTGCATGATCTTCGCCGACGACGGCTCGGTCGTCGCGGTGGACCAGCGGGAGCACGAGCAGATCTTCCCCAGACCGGGTTGGGTCGAGCACAACGCCACCGAGATCTGGTCGAAGGTGCAGGCGGTGATCGCCGGGGCGCTGGCCAAGGCCGGCCTCCGTGCCTCCGACCTCAGCGCGCTCGGCATCACCAACCAGCGGGAGACGACGGTGTTGTGGGAGCGGTCCACCGGCCGGCCCGTGCACAACGCGATCGTCTGGCAGGACACCCGCACGGCGTCGCTGTGCACACGGCTGGGCGGCGACGAGGGACCGGACCGCTTCCGGGAGACCAGCGGGCTGCCGCTGGCCAGCTACTTCTCCGGCCCGAAGGCGATGTGGCTGCTGGAGAACGTGCCGGGTCTGCGGGAGCGGGCCGAGGCCGGGGAGATCGCGTTCGGCACGATGGACTCGTGGCTGATCTGGAACCTGACGGGCGGCCCGCACGGCGGGGTGCACGCCACGGACGTGACCAACGCCAGCCGCACGATGCTGATGGACCTGCGCAGCCAGTCCTGGGCGCCGCACGTCATGGAGGCGATGGGGCTGCCCGAGATGATGCTGCCGGAGATCCGCTCCTCCTCCGAGGTGTACGGGGAGGCGGTCGGGCAGTTGGCGGGGGTGCCGGTCGCCTCGGCGCTGGGCGACCAGCAGGCGGCGGTGTTCGGGCAGACCTGCTTCGGTGAGGGCGAGGCGAAGAACACCTACGGCACGGGCTCGTTCCTGCTGCTGAACACGGGTGAGCGGCCGGTGGCCTCGAAGAGCGGGCTGATCACCACCATGGGCTACCGGCTCGGTGAGGCGCCCCCGGTCTACTGCCTGGAGGGGTCGATCGCGATCACCGGCGCACTGGTGCAGTGGTTCCGGGACCAGCTGGGCATCATCCGCGAGGCGGCCGACATCGAGCCGTTGGCGGAGAGCGTGGAGGACAACGGCGGCGCCTACATCGTGCCCGCGTTCTCCGGCCTGTTCGCGCCCTACTGGCGTTCCGACGCCCGGGGTGTGGTGACCGGCCTGACGCGCTACGTGACCAAGGCGCATCTGGCGCGTGCGGTGCTGGAGGCCACCAGCTGGCAGACGCGTGAGGTCGTCGACGCGATGTACGAGGACTCGGGCGTGCGCATCTCCAGCCTGAAGGTGGACGGCGGCATGACGGCCAACGGGCTGCTGATGCAGCATCAGGCGGACGTGCTGGACGTGCCGGTGATCCGCCCGGTGATCGCGGAGACGACCTGTCTCGGTGCGGCCTACGCGGCCGGGCTGGCGACGGGCGTCTGGTCCGGGCTGGACGAACTGCGTGCCCACTGGCGGCAGGACGCCGAGTGGCGGCCGGACATGCCGGCCGACCGGCGCGACCGCGAGTACCGGAACTGGAAGAAGGCGGTGCGGCGCAGCTTCGGCTGGGTGGAGGACGAGGATGAGGACGACGCGCCGGAGCCGCCGTCGTCCTGATCCTCGTCGCCCAGGACCGCTCCTGCCCCCGGCCGGAGTGGCGGCCGGGGTGGTCAGAGGCCGCCGCCCCCGGAGGGGGTGTCGGTGCGCGGCGCGGTGGCCAGGTGGGTGCCGACCCGCTTGACGAGCAGGGTCATCTCGTACGCCACCAGGCCCATGTCGGCGTCCGCGTCCGCGAGCACCGCGAGGCAGCTGCCGTCGCCGGCGGCGGTGACAAAGAGGAAGGCGTCGTCGAGTTCGACGACGGTCTGTCGGACGCCACCGGCCTGGAAGTGCCGGCCGACCCCGCGGGCCAGGCTGTGGAACCCGGACGCGACGGCCGCCAGGTGTTCACCGTCCTCGCGTGACAGGTCGCGCGAGCAGCCCCTGGGCAGGCCGTCCCCGGACAGCACGAGCACCTTGCGTATGCTGCCGACCCGTTCGACCAGGTCGTCCAGCAGCCAGTTCAGCTCGCCCGTGCCCGCGAAGGCGCTGTTGTCGGTAGCCCTCGGTGCGTTCATCGCCCGCTTCCCTCCGGAGTGGTTCCGTCGTCGTGCTGCCGGCCACGCTGCCATCCCCGCTGCAGAGAAGCCATCCGGCTGCGTGCCTCTTCCGGATCTCTTTCCGCGTCGACGGGCCGCGGGCCGGCTTGTTCCGGGCCGCGCGCGGGGCCGTCGGGCACGTCGTCCGGGCCCATGGCGCGCAGGTGCGGCGCGGTGCCCGGCTGACGCGTCCGGCGCGGAAGGTCCCCCGGGCCGGGCGTCGCGCGCCGGCCGGGGCCCGCGCGTTCCGCCCGGCGGTCGGCCGCGGGGTCGGCGCGGTCGGTGACCGGTCGGCCGTGGTCGGAGACGAGGACCGGGCCGCTTCTGGTTCCCGGTCGCCGGCGGGGCAGCGGCGTCCGGGCCGCGGGCGGGTCGCCGGGGGCGCCGGCGTCACGCCCTTCCTGGTCGTGGGGCTGGGG
>NZ_WMLF01000422.1 GCF_014156695.1 Streptomyces durbertensis
GGGCCGTAGCTGGTGCCGCGCCCCCGCCGGGCCCGGCTGCGGGCTCGGCGGGGGCGCGGTCGAGTGGAACGGGGTCGGGGCGAAGGTCGCCCGGTCGCCGTCGGGGTCAGGCGCGGACGATGTTCAGGACCTCGTCGCGGACCCGGTTGACGGTCTCCTCGTCCTTCGCCTCGACGTTGAGCCGCAGCAGCGGCTCGGTGTTGGAGGGACGGAGGTTGAACCACCAGTCGGGGCCGGTGACGGTCAGCCCGTCGAGGTGGTCCAGCTCCAGGCCCTGTCGGCTGGCGTAGGCGGCCTCGACGGCGGCCATGGAGGCGGCCTGGTCGGCGACGGTGCTGTTGATCTCCCCGGAGGCGGCGTAGCGGTCGTACTCGGCGACCAGTCCGGAGAGCGGGCCCTGCTGCCCGCCGAGGGCGGCGAGGACGTGCAGGGCGGCGAGCATGCCGGTGTCGGCGTTCCAGAAGTCGCGGAAGTAGTAGTGGGCCGAGTGCTCGCCGCCGAAGATGGCGCCGGTGGTGGCCATCTCCTGCTTGATGAAGGAGTGGCCGACGCGGGTGCGGACGGCCGTGCCGCCGGCCTCCTTGACGACCTCGGGCACCGACCAGGAGGTGATGCAGTTGTGGATGACGGCGCCGCCGCCGTGCTTGGCGAGTTCACGCGCCGCGACGAGGGCGGTGATCGCGGACGGGGAGACCGGCTCGCCGCGCTCGTCGACGACAAAACAGCGGTCGGCGTCGCCGTCGAAGGCCAGGCCGATGTCGGCGCCGGTCTCCCGGACGCGGCGCTGGAGGTCGACGATGTTGGCCGGGTCGAGGGGGTTGGCCTCGTGGTGGGGGAAGGTGCCGTCGAGCTCGAAGTAGAGGGGGTCCAGGTCCAGCGGGAGCCCTTCGAAGACGGTGGGCACGGTGTGGCCGCCCATGCCGTTGCCGGCGTCGACGACGACCTTCAGCGGCCGGACGCCGGTGAGGTCCACGAGGTCTCGCAGGTGTGCGGCGTAGTCGGCGAGGACGTCGCGCCGGGTCACGGTGCCCTCGGTCGCGGCGGCGGGCGGCGGGCCGTTCTCCGCCCACTCCGTGACCAGGTCGCGGATCTCGGCGAGGCCGGTGTCCTGGCCGACGGGGGCGGCTCCCGCGCGGCACATCTTGATGCCGTTGTACTGGGCCGGGTTGTGGCTGGCGGTGAACATGGCGCCGGGCAGGTCGAGGCTGCCGCTCGCGAAGTAGAGCTGGTCGGTGGAGCACAGTCCGATCTCGGTGACGTCCGCGCCGAGCCGGGCGGCGCCGCGGCCGAAGGCCGCCGCCAGGCCGGGGGAGGACGGTCGCATGTCGTGTCCGACGACGATGGCGGACGCCTGGGTGACCCTGACGAAGGCGGCGCCGAAGAGTTCGGCCAGCGTCTCGTCCCACTGGTCGGGGACAACCCCGCGGACGTCGTACGCCTTCACGATCTGTGACAAGTCGGGCACAGTCCACCCCTCCTGATGTCCGTTAGAGGGCTCAAATCTACCCGCCGGGCCACCGCCGACCGGGCGGCGCGGGCACGGCTGGCCGGATGCGCGCGCCCGCCGGGCGCGGGTGTGCCCGCATCGGATTCCGGGAACGCGGGCTCAGGTGTCGGGGGAACGCAGGACGCGCAGATGGCCGCGTCTGGCGACCTCTATGGGGTCGACCTCGCGGCCGCTGGGTTCGGCCGAGGTGCGCCTGTTGGCCCGACGGGGGGCGCGGGCGGCTTCGCGTACGGCGTCGGCGAGGGCCTCGAGGTCGTCTCCGCTCGGCCGCGCGGGCCCCGGGTCGACCGCGAGACGGACCACTTCCCAGCCGCGGGGAGCGGTGAGCCGCTCGGAGTGCTCTGAGCACAGGTCGTAGCAATGAGGCTCGGCGTAGGTGGCGAGCGGGCCGAGGACGGCCGTCGAGTCCGCGTAGACGTACGTCAGCGTCGCCACGGCAGGACGGCCGCACGCGGTGCGCGAACAGCGACGTACAGGGCTCACGACGTTGGACGGTACCGCACTCTTGAACGGGCTGCGATGACTCTCCACGACGTCACCCGGCCGTGTCGTCCGGTTCGCCGGGAAAGCCCGGAACACGCCCACCCGCGCCGACCAGGGCGAACGTGCAGAATCGTCACTGCAAGGCCCGCGCCCCCACCCCTCGCCCCTCCAAGAACGGGCCGAATACGGCCATCGAGCGCATGAATCCGGTCAGAAACCGCCATCCGGCGGGACAGAACCGGAGCACGTGCCGACGTCGGGCGGCACCGTCCGCACTCCCGCCGACACCGGTTGTCCACAGGGCGTGTGCACGCCCGCTCGTCTGACGGTCCGTCGCGCTACTCTCGGATGCGATGAGCAACGCCGTTCCGCCCGGTCGGCCGCATGGCCGGGCGCGCCACCGAGACCGTCACGGCCGAGGCATGCGCGGGCCGCTCGCGCCGCCGCAGGTGCCGCTCGCCATGAGTCGCGCCGAGTCCTTCGACAGCCTCGTCCGGGACTCCGCCGAGCGGCTGGAGCGCCAGTGGCCGCAGCTGGCGTCGGTGTACTTCGTGGTCCAGGAGGTGCCGGCCCCCGGACCCGTGGAGCGCATCGGCCTGGACGGGCCCGCGATCGTGCCGCTCGGCCGCCTCGTTCCCGCGCACGGGGGCCGGCCGGACTGCGTGATCGTCTACCGCCGCCCGGTGGAGCTGCGCAGCAAGAGCCGCGAGGAGCGGGCCCTGCTGGTGCACGAGGTGGTCGTCGAGCAGGTCGCGGAGCTGCTCGGCCTCTCCCCCGAGTCCGTCGACCCGAAGTACGGCCAGGACTGAGGGCGGAGCGCCGGGCCAGACCCGAGGCCGGGGCCCCGGCCGCCCGCCCTGGCCGGCGGCCCCCGGACTCAGCCCTGGCCGGCGGCCTCCGGGCGGCCTCAGCCGGCGTCGAGCACGGTGAGGTCCTGCCGCGCGCCCGGCACCGCCACGGTGCTGCGGTCGTCCGGCAGCACCTGGATGCTGAACATCGGCACGTCCTCGGCTCCGCTCTCCTTGGTCTCCAGCATCCGCGCGACGTGCACGGGGCCTCCGGAGAGCCGTTCGACGGTGTACGCGAAGGTGCCCTTCACCCCGTCCGGGCGCAGGTCGTCGAGGGCGGTGGTGGTGCCCGGCTTCAGCAGCAGCTCCCGGCTCGCCGGACGGCCGCCCTCGCTGCCGGCCGAGGCGGTCACCTTCACCTTGGCCGCCTCGCCCGGGGCCGTCAGGTAGAGGACGCCGCCCTTGGCCTGGTGGCCGGCGGCGGTGGTGCGCTCGACGACGGGCGCGACGGCGGGGACAAAAGCGGTCTCCTGCTCGCTCCCCTTCCCGCGGAGGACGCGCAGGGCGGCCACGACGGTGCCCTTGGGACTGTCCTTGGACGGCGTCAGCACCAGCGAGCCGGCCTCGCCGCGGGTGAGGTCGGGCAGGTCGACGGCCGCGGTCATGCCGCTCTTGACGTGCAGGGTCTCGTTGCCGGCCGGCGAGATCGAGCTGTTCGGGCCGGCGAAGCGGACGTCGAGTTCCACGTCGCGGTCGCCGGTGGCGAAGGCCACCAGCCGTACGGCCGTGGCGTCCGCCGGGATGCCCGGCAGCACCAGGCGGTCGTTCGACTCGTGCGACGGGGTGATCCAGTCGCTGCCGAGCTTCTCGTCCAGCGCCTGGACCTGGGCGCCCACCCGGCCGATGCGCACGGCCACGTGCAGCGTGACGTTGGTGACCGGCTCGGGCGTGAGTGTGGCCAGCAGCACGGGCACGGTCGCGCCCGGCGGGATGTTCAGGCCCGTCCCGCTCTCCGAGCGCAGCTCGCCGTCCTTGCCGTAGAGCTGGAGGTCGACGGTGGCGGGCGCGTCGTCGGGGTTGGTGAGGTGGATGTAGTCGTGCCGTCCCTTGGCGGTGCTGACGCCCGAGAACCAGAACTCGGTGTCCGGCACGGTGCAGCTGAGTCCGAGCAGCCCCCGGGCGGGACCGGCGCTGATGGTGGTGGACTGCTGGACGGTCCAGCCGGGGGCGAGCGCGCCCTCGGCCGAGCCGGTGAGCGCGGGGGCGTCGGCCTTGTCGGTGGTGTGGGTCACCGGTGTGCCCGGCTTCTTCAGCGGCAGCACCGGGTCCGGCTTCCTGGCCGGCCGCCCGTCCTTGTCCTCCGAGCCCTGGCCGCCGCCCTCGAGGGTGTGTCCGGCGGGCAGCAGCCCGGCGGTGTCGGAGCGCTTGCCGTCGCCGGGCCGGACGTCGGGGTGCGGCGCCGAGTACGCCGTGTAGACGGTCTCGGCGAGGTCGGAGGCGGCCGGCTGGGGGCAGACCAGGGTCGAGCGCTGCACCGGCAGCCGGGAGGTGCGCTCGGTGGAGGCCGGCTCGGAGCCGGGCGCGTTGAGCGCGGCGACTCCGGTCAGGGCGGCCAGCGCGGTGCCGACCGCGAGCAGGCTGACGGCGGTGCGGTTCAGGCTCACTGCTGGCTCCGGTAGTCGTACGTGCCGTGGTCCGGATCATGCGGGTTGTGGTGCGGCGGCGGGTAGCCCCGGGGTTCCGCGGTGTGGCCGTCCGGGTGGTAGCCGGGGGCGGGCGGCTGCTCCCAGTCCCGGTACTGCGGGGCTGCGTCGGGCTGGGCGTCGGGGTAGCCGGTCGGGTGGTACCCGTAGCCGTCGGTGGGCGCGCCGGTCCGGGCCGGCGGTGCGGGCGGCCCCGGCGGAGGGGGCGGCGCGGGCGCGCCGGTGGCCGCCGCTCCGGCGGTGCCGGGTTC
>NZ_WMLF01000423.1 GCF_014156695.1 Streptomyces durbertensis
TTCGGGAGGGGCGCGCCGCCTGCGGCGGGGGCCGGTCGGTCGGCGCGGACGGTATGCCGTCCGCGGGGTCAGCCGGGGGAGGAGTCTCCACCGGCTGGTTCGAAGGCCGCTCGTCCGGCCCGCGGGTGGCCGGGCCGCCGTCCGTGCCGTCCGCCTCGGCGGCGTGGTCCACCTCCGCGGTGCCGTCGTCCGCGGGCGGGGGAGCGGCGCCGGGCTGGTCGCCGTCGACGGCCGGGAGCGTGAAGACCACGCGGGTGCCCTCGCGGTGGGCGGTGTCGAGGGCGATCGTGCCGCCGGACTGCTCGACGATCTTCTTGCAGAGCGACAGCCCGATACCGGTGCCACCGTACGCGTCGCGGTTGTGCAGGCGCTGGAAGATGACAAAGACCTTCTCCGCGAACTCCGGCGCCACCCCGATGCCGTTGTCCGTGACCGAGAACGTCCAGTGGCCGGCGTCCGAGGCGGCCGCCCCCGCGAGCGGTTCCGCACTCCACCGGGCGTCGATCCGCACCACCGGGGGCCGGTCGGGACGGCGGAACTTCACCGCGTTGCCCACCAGGTTCTGCCAGAGCATCGTCATCAGCGTGGGATCGCCGATCACCGACGGAAGCCGCCGCGGCCGCTCCACGACCGCGTCCGCCTCCTCCAGCGACGCGTCCAGGTTGCGCAGCGCCCCGTCGAGGGCGTCGTCCAGCTCGACCCGGGTGTGCGGATCGTCACGGCGTCCCACCCGCGAGTACGTCAGCAGGTCGTCGATGAGCACCTGCATCCGCTTCGCGCCGTCCACCGCGAAGTCGATGTACTGCACGCCGCGCTCGTCGAGCTGGTCGCCGTAGCGCTTCTCCAACAGGCGGCAGAACGAGGCCACCTTGCGCAGCGGCTCCTGGAGGTCGTGCGAGGCGACGTAGGCGAACTGCTCCAGATCGGCGTTGGACCGGCGCAACTCCTCCGCCTGCTGGTCGAGTTCCTCCGCCTGCCGGGCGATCTCGGCGCGCTGCCGGCGGGCGGTGGTGAGCTCGCCGACGATCCGGCGGCGCATCGCCTCGACGTCGCGGGCGAGCGCCCGCAGGTCGGCCGGCCCGTGCTGGGGGATGCGGTGCTCGAAGTGGCCCTCCGCCACCCGGCGGGCCGCCCCGCTCACGCGCTCCAGCGGTCGGCCGACCGAGTAGTGCAGGAGCACCAGGAGTCCGAGCCCTGTCAGCAGGAACATGCCCAGCACGCCGTACAGGACCCGGTCGCGGGCCTGGTTGGCCGCCGTCAGCTCCGACCTGGCCTCGCGCCGTTCGGCCTCCAGCTGCGACTGCAGGGAGTCCAGCGCGGCGCGCACCCCCTCGAACGCCGCCTTGCCCGTGGTGTCGAAGTCGTCGCCGTCGCCGCGCAGCACCGGCTCCGCGTGGTCGCGGCGCCAGGCGTCGACGGCCCGGCCGACCTCGTCGGTCTCCGCGCGCGCCGAGGGCAGCTGCTCCAGCCGGGCGGCCAGACTCCTGCGGAGCTGCCGCTCCGCGGCGCTGCCCCGGTGGTACGGCTCCAGGGACTCCTCGCTACGGGTGATCAGGAAGCCGCGGAGTCCGGTCTCCTG
Organism: Streptomyces durbertensis; assembly: GCF_014156695.1. Taxonomy (GTDB): domain Bacteria; phylum Actinomycetota; class Actinomycetes; order Streptomycetales; family Streptomycetaceae; genus Streptomyces; species Streptomyces durbertensis. The sequence goes on from NZ_WMLF01000423.1 coordinate 1,580, forward strand.
GTCGAGCATCGCCGCCCGGAGCCGGTAGACGTCGGTACGGGCCGGTCCCAGCACGCTGATCAGCCGGTCCTCCGCCTCGCTGGCCCGGCTGAGGGACGCCGCGGTCACCGTGCCGCCGACCGCGGTGACCAGGGCCATGACCAGCAGCGCCAGAAGGAACCACGCACGGACCGTCAGCCGGCCGCCGAACCGGGGCGTGGCGTCCTCGGACCACTCCGGCGGCGCCGGGGGCCCCGACGTGCCGCCGCTCACCGGCCCGGCTCCCAGGCGAGGTGGAGCACCGCAAGATCGTCGGCGAGACCGCCGTGGCCCGCGGCGAGCTCCTGGGCCGTTCCGATCATCTCGTCCAGCAGGACGTCGGCCGGCGCGTGGCGGTGGCGGTCGGCGATCCGGACCAGGCCGTGCTCACCGAGCCGCGCCGGGCCGGGGCCGATCCGCCCCTCGATCAGTCCGTCGGTGAACATCATCACCTCCTGGCCGGCGGGCGCCGCCACCGGTACGACCGGCCAGCTCGCGGAACCGGGGAGAAGCCCCAGCACCGGTCCGCCCGGCACCTCCTCCAACCTCACCGCCCCGTCCGGGGACCGTAGCAGGACGCCCGGGTGGCCGGCCCGCATCAGGCGCAGCTCCCGCGCGCCGGGCTCCCGGCTCAGCGTGGTGAGGGTGGCGAATATCTCCGGGCCCGCCCGCTCGGCGACCAGGATCTCCTCGAGCAGGTTCAGCAGCGCCTCGCCGCGTGCTCCGGCGAGGACAAACGAGCGCCACGCCACGCGCAGGCACACCCCGAGCGCGGCGGCGTCCGGCCCGTGGCCGCTGACATCGCCCACTACTGCCTGGGTGCTGCCGTCCGGCAGCTCGACCACGTCGTAGAAGTCCCCGCCCAGCAGCGTCTGGGCGCGGCCGGGCTGGTAGCGGGAGGTGACCCGCACGGCGTCGCCGTGCAGCAGGGGGGTGGGCAGCAGGCCGCGCTCCAGCCGCCTGTTCTCCCGCGCCTGGAGCTGTCCGGCCTGGAGCGCCGCGGCGGCCTGCTCGGTCCGCTTGCGTTCGATCGCGTAGCGGATCGCGCGGAGGAAGACCTCCGGCTCCAGCCGGTTCTTCAGCAGGTAGTCCTGGGCTCCCGCGGCGACCGCGGCGAAGCCTGCCTGCTCCCCGGCCAGGCCGGTGAGCACCACGACGGCGGCCCCGTCGGCCTTCTCCAGCACTCGTTCGAGTGCTTCCCCGCCTCGGGCGTCGGGCAGGTGCAGGTCCAGCAGGACGCAGTCGGGGCGGTGCTGCCGCAGGCTGTCGAAGGCCTCCGCGAGGCTGCGGGCCCAGTGCAGTTCCAGCGGGACGTTGCCGTCCGCGACGGCTTCCTCGACCAGCAGGGCGTCCCCCGCGTCGTCCTCGACGAGGAGCACGGTGAGCTGCTGCTCGCCCGCCGGGTCGGCCGGGTGCAGCAGCGGGTCCTCCGGCACGGTCCCGGGGTCGGCGCTCGGAGGATCCTCGGCCGTCACCGGGTCCGTCGCGCACGCCCCGGCACCGGCGGCCGGGCTTCCGGCCACAGCGGCGGAACCGTACCGTCGTATGCCGGGGACCGTCAGCGAGCGGTCCGGCTCGGTCGGCACGGCGGGGCGTGGGGCGGTCCCCATGACTGGGTCTCCTCTCGCCGCGGGCAGGTGGCCCACGGTATGCCCGATCGACGTCGCCGAGGATAGAACGATCACTTGCCGCATGACAACAATTCATCGGTCGAGGTGTTGACGGCTGGGCGCGTCCGCGCCCCGCGCACCCGGCCCGCCGTACAGTCCGCCACCACCGCGCCCACCTCCCGAATGTGCCATGGTGGGTCGTGAAGGCCGTGCGACCGACTCGCGCGAGTGGCTCACCACGGGTCCTGACCGGCGGCGCCGGTCGTGACTACTACCGGCGTTGCCGGGAAGGGGCGAACGGAGGGCGTTCGGGCCCCGGCCCGACTCGGGTGGAGCGGAAGAGGCGAATGACAACCGTCGGCGTGGAAGAGGAGTACCTGCTGCTGGACCCGGAGAGCGGCCTCCCGGTGCCACTGGCGGACAAGGTGCGGGCGACGGCGGGCCTCGGCCGTCTGGTGGTCGACGACGAGGTGCAGCAGGAACTGCTGCAGGCACAGGTCGAGGTGGCCACCCCGGTGTGCGGGACGCTGGAGGAGGTCGGCGGTCATCTGCTGCGGTTGCGGCACGCCGTCGCCGCGGCCGCCGAAACCCACGGCTGCCGGATCGCCGCCTGCGCCACACCCCCGCTGCGGCACGGCGACCCCGTCGCCGTCACCGACGAGGCCCGCTACCGGGCGATGCTCGTCCAGGCGCCCCAGCTGGTTGCCGAGCAGCAGGTCAACGGCATGCACGTGCACGTCGCGGTGCCCGACCGCGAGACCGCCCTCCAGGTCGTCAACCGCGTCCGCGGATGGCTGCCCACCCTCACCGCCCTGTCGGCCAACTCCCCGCTCTGGGACGGCCGGGACACCGGGTTCGCCAGCTGGCGAACCGTGATCTTCAGTCGCTGGCCGGTCAGCGGCATGCCGCCGTACTTCCCCGAGATCGCCGACTACGACCGACGAGTACGGGACCTGCTCGACAGCGGGGTGATCTCCGACCCCGGCCAGCTCTACTGGCAGGCGCGCCTGTCGTCCCGGTATCCCACGATCGAGGTGCGGTGCCTGGACGTCCAGCTCCACGCGGACGACGCGGTGATGCTCGCCGGCCTCGTCCGGGCCCTGGTGGACACGGCCCAGGCCGAGGTGACCGCGGGCACGCCCGCGCCGCGAACGGCTCCCGAGCTGCTGCTGGCGAGCATGTGGCACGCCGCCCGCCACGGGCTGGGCGGCACCCTGATCGACCCCGAAGGCCGCTCGCGCAAGGCCGGCGACGTGCTCCACGAGCTGATCCGGCACGTCACTCCGGCGCTGGACGCGGCCGGCGACACCAGGCAGGTCACCGGTCTCCTCCACCGGCTGCTGCGCGAGGGGAACGGCGCGGACCTCCAGCGCGCCACGCTCGCGGAGGCCGGCCCGCGGGCCGTCGCCCGGCTGGTCATGGCCCGCAGCGCCACCCCCTGACCCCCGCCCGCAGGCCACCGCTCCGCCGGAGGCCGCCAGCAGGCTCCCGGACTCCTGTC